>NZ_JAUBUI010000001.1:53930-214492 GCF_036705385.1 Microcoleus sp. B3-A4
AGCTCGGGTGGTACAATTAGCTCGGGTGGTACAATTAGCTCGGGTGGTACAATTAGCTCGGGTGGTACAATTAGCTCGGGTGGTACAATTAGCTCTGGTGGTACAACTAGCTCTGGTTCTGAAAATATCAATATTGGCAGTGGATTTGGGTTCACTTTTGACCAAGATCAGATGGAACAAATGTGGCAGCAAATGGCAGCCCAAATCAATAGTTCCATCACAGTAACAGGTGACCCGAACGATAAAAAAGAAGCTTATTGGGACAATTTGGAAAAATGGCTGCTTAAAGGCTATCAAACTCAAGCTAAAGACTTAGGGATGAAGGTAGCACGGCTGGAGTTTATGCTTAAGACTCTTACCCAACAAATGGAAGTTAGTTTTAATCAGAATTTCCACAATTGGTCGGGGCACTTCAACAAAAATCTCAACGACTTATTTATTTCCCGAATCCCCCGCATTGTTAGCGAGCAGGTGAATTTAAGAATCTCTGAACAAACCCAAGAGATTAAAAACTTAGTGCTGCAACAAATGCAAACCGAACTCAATGAGCGTGTTGAGTCCGTGGTTAATCTCAAGGTGGCTAATCAGACTCAAGAAGTTAAGAACCTCGTAGTTCAGCAAATGCAAACTGAACTGGAGCAACGGATTGAGAATGTAGTTAACATCAAAGTTGCCAATCAGTCTACAGAGATTAATACCCAGGTAATTAATCAAATGTCGGCTGATATTGATGAGCGCATTAGTAACTCGGTTAATGTCCAAATCGCCAATCAATCTCAAGAGATCACTAATCAGGTAATTCAGCAACTCCAACATACTATCGATCAGCGTGTTGAGAATGTGGTGAGCATCAAGATTTCCGATCAAACCCAGAATGTGAAGAATCTGGTGATTCAGCAAATGCAAACTTACATCGATCAACGCATCGATAATGTCGTGAACCTGAAAGTGTCTAATCTATCTCAAGATATTAACACTCAAATTGTTCAGCAAATTCAACACGACATGGATCAGCGGATTAATGCGGTAGTTAATCTCAAAATTGCTGACCAAAGCCAAAACATTAAAAATCTGGTCATTCAGCAGATTGAATCTAACATTGATGCTCGCATCAATACGGCTGTTAATCAATCTAGCACTAGCAACGTGCAGTTAGTGACTAATAATATTGTCAACGATCTTGACAATCGCATTAATGTTAGCTTGGATAACAAGATTCTCAACTTCCGTAATGATGTCTCTGCTATCGTCAAAAATGAGCTGAACCAAAACTTCACGCAGAACATCAAAAATACGATTTTTGCAGAATTGAAACAGCAACAATTCTACCTGGATATGAACCTGATAAAGTCAGAAGTTGAGAACTTCTACTCTAATCTTGCACAGTTTGAGAATCAGTTCTATTTACGCATTGAACAAGGGGACACTCAACTGTATAACTGGACGCTGGAACAACTTATTGCTCTCCAAGGTTGCTTAACAGATCGTCAGGCTTTAGTGGATCTCTTTGAATCTTTCGCCAATAAACTCAAAGACGAATTAGAGAGTGCTGAATGCGTTCGTCCCGATCGTTTTAGTTCTTGGGTAAGAACAGATATGCGGTCACAATTTCAACCTACGCAATCTCCGGGATTACCACAAGGTTAATCAGTAGGTACACATATATCTTGGGTGTCCGAAGAAAGGAACGAAGCCATCCCAAACCGCAAGCGAATTGCTTCGTTTCTCTATTCGGACATGATGGTATTGATTTATGTTCACCGCCCACTGCTAAAAAAGCTTAATAAATCTAGGGTTCCAGGTAGGCCACCGGGAACCCTAATTTATATGGCATGGGGAATCGGGCATGGGGGATTGGTAACAACAGTCAACAGTCAACAGTCAACAGTCAACAAATTTTATGGGTGAAATCGCCGCTTTAGGCGCTGCATTTGTCTGGGCTCTATCTTCCACCATCTGGCAGCGAGTGGGACAGCAAATCCCGGCAGTGGTGCTCAACTTGCTCAAAGGCGCGATCGCCCTTTTCATGCTCCTTGCCACTGTACTAATTTTAGGCAAACCCTTACCCGCAATCAACCCTAATATTTTAGCAATGCTGCTGATTAGCGGCGGTCTAGGAATTGGCATCGGAGACACCGCTTTCTTTATCGTATTAAAATATTTAGGCGCGAGGCGAACGCTGCTTTTAGAAACCCTATCTCCCCCTTTAACAGCTTTATTGGGCTTAATATTTTTGCAAGAAAAGTTATCGCCCATTGCTTGTACAGGCATTCTTTTAACAATCTGCGGCGTAGCGTGGGTAATTGCAGAACGAACAGCCGAAACAACCTTATCATCAAAACATCTTTGGCAGGGATTAGGTATTAGTTTATTAGGACAAACAACCCACGCCGTTGGAGCAATTTTATCCCGCGCCGCCTTCACTCAAATAGATATCGATCCTCTGTGGACGGCGGCATTGCGTTTGAGCGGCGGTTTGGCAGTCATGCTATGCTTTTTGAAGCCAACAAACCTTGACAGTTTCAAACAATTAAAATCCTCAAAAATATTAGGTGCAATAATTCTGGCAGCTTTTTTAGGAACCTATCTCGGGATTTCCCTGCAACAGACTTCACTGAAATATGCACCCGCAGCAATCGCTCAAACACTCAGTTCTACCAGTCCCCTATTTATACTGCCTTTAGCGGTGCTGGCGGGCGAAAAAGTGAGCATTCGGGCTGTTTTAGGGGTAGTTGGTGCGATCGGCGGAATCGCCTTATTATTGGGTTTGAAGTGATTAGATTTGATATCAATTCCGGTGGCACCGGAATGATTTTTGACTGTTGACTGTTGACTGTTGACTGTTGACGGGCGGGTCGAAAAACTGAATGGTTGAGTGTTAACGGTTGACTCGATTAGGCACGGCGCCGTGTCCTGGTAGTGGGTAATATTAATTCCGATGCTACCGGATTTGATATCACAACTCCGACAAGTGGAAACAAAACTCTACGGAGAGATTGAGAAGCAAATTGCAACCGCTCGCCAGAAGGAAGAGGAAGTGATTTATGCTTCTCATACTTGGGTAAAATAATTGGCAGAAGTACATTGCCGAATGTCCAGAAGTCCCCACAGTTGACCAAGGCGAAACCATAGAAGAAGCGATCGCCAATCTTAAACAAGCTACAAAACTCTATCTCGAAGAATGTCCATTATTAGATCCCCAACTTCTTAAAGAAGTCGGGGATCTAGCTAGTCTTACAAATTGCAACTCATATCCCCAGATAATTGACTGAAACGCGCATTTTCCCGATAGTCTACCGGACAGTCAATCACGCAAGGGACATCTTGAGCAAGGGCTTCTTTCAGAATCGGAATTAAATCAGTTGCAGCTTCCACTCGATAGCCTTTTAAACCCATACTTTCCGCAAATTTCACAAAATCGGGATTGCCAAATTTGACGAAATCGGAATGACCAAAATAATCTTGCTGCTTCCATTCAATTAACCCGTAACCGCCGTCATTAAAGATCAGCGTCACAAAATTAGTACCGACTCGCAAAGCAGTTTCTAACTCTTGGCAATTCATCATAAAACCACCGTCGCCGGTGGCTGCTATTACTTTGCGATCGGGATAAATGAGTTTTGCAGCCACCGCACCCGGAATCGCAATTCCCATCGCCGCAAAGCCGTTGGAAATCAAACAGGTATTCGGGCGATCGCAATGATAGTGCCGCGCGATCCACATTTTGTGAGCTCCCACATCAGATATCAGAATATCTTCCGGGCCCAGGACTTGCCGCAAATCGTAAATGAGTTTTTGTGGCTTGATCGGGAAACCGTCGTCGGCTGCATACTGTTCGTACCCAGCGCGAATATCCGCCCGCAATTGCTTAGCAAAAGGGTCTACTTTCTCCATGCGATCGGCACGCTGCAAAATTTCATTGAGGGAATCAGAAATATCTCCCACAACTTCTATAAGAGGAATATAACTGCTGTCAATTTCTGCTGGCAAAGATCCAATGTGAATAATCGGAATTTTTCCTTCGGGATTCCACTTTTTCGGGGAATATTCAATCAAATCGTAGCCAACAGCAATCACTAAATCCGTTTCTTCAAAAGCACAGCTAATATAATCCCGTTTTTGCAATCCCGTCGTCCACAGTGCCAAAGGATGAGTGTAAGGAATTACACCTTTGCCCATGAAAGTATTAGCTACAGGAATATTCAATCGAGTAGCAAATTGTGTCAAAGCATCGCTGGCGTTAGCGCGGATCGCGCCGTTTCCTACTAAAAGCAGAGGACTTTTAGCCTTGGAAATTGCCACAGCGGCTTTATTCAAGCTTTGGTAAGCGCCAAAAGTTTTTTCGCGGTTGTCTTTGGTGAGCGGATTTCCTTCAGCAGGCATTGCTGCAATGTTTTCAGGTAAGTCAATGTGAACAGATCCCGGCTTTTCACTTTGAGCTACTTTAAAGGCTTTGCGGACAATTTCTGCCGTGGTGCTGGGGCGAACAATTTGAGCATTCCACTTAGTAACTGGCTCAAACATGGCAACCAAATCTAAATATTGGTGCGATTCTATGTGCATCCTGTCTGTGCCGACTTGTCCGGTAATTGCTATTAAAGGAGCGCCGTCTAAGTTAGCGTCAGCAACTCCTGTCATTAAGTTAGTGGCGCCTGGGCCCAAGGTGGACAAGCAAACGCCGGCTTTGCCGGTGAGACGACCGTAAACGTCGGCCATGAAAGCCGCGCCTTGTTCGTGGCGAGTAGTAATAAATTTAATTGAAGAGTTTCTCAGGGCTTCTAGAATTTCTAAATTTTCTTCTCCAGGAAGTCCGAAGACGTATTCGACGCCTTCATTTTCTAAACATTTTACCAATAGTTGAGCTGTGTTCATTTCCGTTTCTCTCCTCGGTTAATGGTTTTTTTTGTCTGTTTCAACCGATCGCAAAAATACTAAATGGGAATTTTTAACCGCAGGTAAACGCAGATAAACGCAGACTTATGTAGATTTGTGCGATCGGTTGATAGAGTGAGAGCTTATTTCACCCACACTGTTTTTATGTTAACAAATTCGTGCATTCCTTGGATGCTCAATTCGCGTCCGTAACCGGAGCGTTTGATGCCGCCGAAGGGCAATCTCGGGTCGGATTTTACTAAACCGTTGATGAATACCGCGCCGGCCTCTAGTTCGGAAATAAAGCGATCGCTCTCTGAGTTTACTGTAGTCCAAGCTGACGCACCCAAGCCAAAAGATGTGCTATTTGCCAGGGCGATCGCCTCATCAATGCCTGCAACTCGGAATACTAAAGCTACAGGCCCGAAAAATTCTTCTTGACGGGCAGAGGCTTTCGGCGGAATATCTGCCAGAATAGTTGGCAAGTAGAAATTGCCGGCCTTCTCTGACAATGGGCGGCCACCTGTCAGAAGTTTTGCTCCCGATTGGATGCAAGTTTGCACTTGATTGTCCAAGTCTTTGAGGATTGCAGGAGTAGCTAAAGGGCCGATATCGGTTTCTGGCAACATCGGATCGCCTACTTTTAATTGCTCTAATTTTTCGACAAATCCTGTGATGAATTCGTCAGCAATCTCTTCTGCTAAAATAAAGCGTTTGGCGGCGATGCAAGATTGACCGTTATTGAGCATCCGGGATGTCACAGCCGTTGATAAAGCTGCTGCTAAATCGGCGCTGGACATCACAATAAATGGGTCGCTTCCTCCCAATTCCAGCACTACTTTTTTCAAATTTTTGCCCGCATTTGCTGCCAAACTTTCGCCCGCTGCTTCGCTACCGGTGAGAGTTGCTGCTTTGATACGATCGTCCGCAACGATATCAGCTACTTTGTCGGCGCCGACTAACAAAGTTTGAAAAACTCCTTCGGGAAAGCCAGCAAGCGTAAAAATTTCTTCGATTTTCAAAGCGCACTGCGGCACGTTGGAAGCGTGTTTGAGCAAGCCGACATTGCCCGCCATCAGTGCTGGCGCCGCAAACCGAAAAACTTGCCAAAATGGGAAATTCCACGGCATGACGGCTAAAACAGGGCCCAGCGGTTGGTAGCGGACAAAGCTGCTGCTAGCGTCGGTGGTTGCCGGTACGTCTGCCATAAATTGAGCCGCATTTTTGGCGTAATACCGACAAACTAAGGCGCATTTTTCCACTTCGCCGATCGCAGATTTGAGCGTTTTGCCCATTTCCAGGGTCATCATTTCAGCGTAAATTTCGCGATCGCGCTCCAAGATGTCTGCAGCTTTCTGCATCCACAGGGCTCTCTGCTCAAACGGCAGTTGGCGGTATTTTTTAAAAGCTTGCTGTGCTAATTCCAGCTTTGCTTCTATTACCTCATCCGCGATCGGCTCGAAAGTTTTCAGCGTTTCTCCCGTTGCCGGGTTGATAGTAGCAATAGCCATGGTTTCATCTCCTGTGTGAAAAACACAAAACTCCCTGCTAGTTTTCAGCCTCGGCAGGGAGTTGTATCAAGGTATTACAAAATAGGAATTTACCGGCCACGTTTTCTTTCAGGTCTTGCCAAGTTGCAAGTGCCGCGATTTGTTTAAATTTCTCTACTTTTAATTATAGTTCAGAGTCTCGATCGCAAATCTTAAGAAAATTTGTCTTTCTGAAATCACGCACAAATCTCAAGAACAGGCTAGACGGCCTGTTCCACAAAAGTTAAATGTTCTTGTGGGGCGTCCCGCCCGCCCCTGATATCGTTTCCGGTTGCATCGGAATAATAAAATCGAGTCAACCGTTAACACTCAACCATTCAGTTTTTCGACCCGCCCGTCAACAGTCAACAGTCAACAGTCAACAATAATTCCGGTGCAACCGGAATTGATATGACAGCTTTATTCACAACTAATGGTGCAAGATGGATGAAATATCTTGTCGGGTGCCCCGCCCGCCTTGCATTCTCAAGAACAGACCCGACGGCCTGTTCCATTACACATTTCTCAATTCCTCTCCCTCACACAGACTTTTCCTGGACGTAATCCTGCACGTAAGACTGATAGTAATACCTGCTGCCTTTATCGTTATTCGCCACCATTCCCAACAGCGGAATCCCCGCCATTTTCAAATCTTCAAAAGCCAACACCAGCGCCTCCCGCTGAGTTTGATGCAGCCCTACTACCAGCATCAATCCGTTAGTGTGAGCCGCCAACAAATTCGCATCCGCCAAACCTAAAAGCGGCGCAGTATCGTAAATAACTAAGTCAAAATGACTTGACAAAGCTGCCATTAAATGCTGCATTTTTCGGGAAGAAAGCACCTTTGTGGGATCGAGAGGAACCGGGCCGGAAGTTAACACAAACAAATTTTCATCGCGGGGCGATCGCACAATCACCTGTTGCACATCCACATCATCAGCAATCACATTGTGCAGGCCTTGCCAATTCGGTAAACCCAGCATTTCGTGTACCTGCGGGCGCCGTAAATCCCCATCCACCAACAGCACTTGCTGGCCCATTGCAGCCGCCGCCCGCGCCAGATTTACTGCTACCGTAGACTTGCCGTCACCTACTTGACAAGAAGTAATTACACAAGAATTGATCGGAGTTTCAACGTTTAGTAAGCGAATATTCGCATTGAGCGATCGAAAAGCTTCTTGAAAAGCATCCGTCGGCATCGGCGAAATTCCCACATCCACCGGGCTTGTCTCAGCAGGAGGAAGTCTCAAAATTTTATCGCTAGCAGGAATTACCCCCAACAAAGGCAGGCGAATCGACTGTTTGACATCCTCTGGAGTTTGGAACACCGTTTTATTGTTAAACCGTTCCGCCAACTGCGCCGCCAGCATACCAAACAGCAAACCAGCCAATCCCCCCAAAGCCAAATTCAAAGGCATAATCGGAGCAACAGCCATCAACTCGCCATTTTTGTAGCGCGGAATTTCCGGCTTAGCAATAACTTCCCAAGCCACCTCTTTTTTACCCACAGATTCAAGCTGCAAAGCTTGCTGTTTGGCCACCAAACTATTCAGCGTATTGTTAGTCAAATCCAACTCGCGCTGCAAATCGGAATAGCGTCGCAAAATCACCGGGAATTTTTGAGAGTATTGATTCAACTGCTTAGCAGCTTGTTCCAAAACTTGATTCCGCACACCCAGCACCTGAATTAAATTAGCAGTACCGACAAACTGCTCGATTAACTTAATCCGCACCGGATCTTGAAAAGCCAGCACTTGTGAACTTACCTTAGCTAAATCCGTTCCCAGAACTTGTTGCGCTTCTTTCTTCAACAAAGGAATCAGGTTCTTGCGCTGTTCTCGCAACAATTGCATTTGCGGAGTTTCGTCTGTAAACGTAGCCGAGTTAATCGCAATTTGCCCTTCTAATTGTTGCAATTGAGTCAGCATCGCTTGATAGCGGGGAGCTTGACTGAGAGCCGACGCCATCAGCGCTTGCTGCTGGTTCAGTCCGAGCTGATTTTGCAGGTTGGAATAGAGCAATCTCTGCTGGTTTAACTGCGTTTGCGCGTCTAATCTTTGCGCTTGCAGTTGGCTGATTTGCTGCGAAAGCTGTTGGGTTTGAATTTGCGGATCGATGAAATTGTACTGCTGCCGCAATTTTTGAATTTCTGTTTGCAGAGCTTGTTGGCGCTTTCGCTGGTTGGGAATTTGCGATTTCACAAAATCCAGAGTCTGACTAATTTGAGTTGTGGTATCTTGCACGCTGTAGTTGCGGTAGCCTAGCGCAACTTTTTCCAAAACAAACTGAATTTTTTTCGGATCGTAATCCCGATATCTAACTTCTATAATCTTGGTGTTTTTGAAGCGATTAATTGACAACCTATTTTCCTGAGAAAACGGCAAATTATCTGCTTTTTGGTTCAAGAGGTAGTTGTAATTTATTTCGGGATACTTAGCCTGCAACTGTTTAATAATCGGCGACATTACTTGCGGGCTTTGCAAAACTTGAATTTGGGATTCGTAGTCAAAACCGCCCTTTTCTTGGGTCGCGGGGGCGGCTGGTTGCAGTTTCAGCTCACCGGAGTAGATTTTGGCTAAAGTATTTTGCGTAACTGCTGGTTCTACTAATAATTGAAAGCGTCCTTCGTACTCGCTTTTTTGATTCAGTGTCCAGGCAAAAACTCCGGTTGTCACTGCCGCTGCTACGCCGATGACTAAGATGGAGCGAGTGCGGCAAACTTCCCAAAAACTTAACTTTTCTGCGTCGGTTTTGTTTCTGCCTAAAAATTGATCTTCTTCATAAAGCCCAGAAGACATTGTTTGCAGGTCAGCGGCTTTTTTATGATTAAACAGTGCTACTTGAGATTGTTTCCCTGGTTTCATTTGATTTCTACAACTTATTAGTTTAAACGTCTGTCTAGGTGGCGGAGTTCCAGAAAACCGGTTGATTCCTAGATATTTCATTCCCAAACCGCAATTTTTTCTAGAAAGCGGGTTTCTTAGGTGTTAGTGCCAGTCTATTCAAATCAGCGAAAAATATCGAACAACCGAAATATTCCTAACAGCGGGCTGAGAGGAGCGAGAGTCCCGCCTACATTATCCGAGAACGTAGCGCGACCCGATCGCCTTACCATAATTACATCATTATTTTGCAGTTTGGGATTAGATTCTTCATTGGCTGTTGCAGAAAAATTAACCTTAACAGTTAGCTGGGAAACTGTGCCGTTAGGATTGAGGCGAATTAAATCCACCGAATCCATTTGAGCGCGCGCTTTATTAAAACCTCCCGCTGCTACCAGCGCTTGATTTAAAGTAGTGTTGGGAACCACCGCAATCGCTCCCGGTTTAACTACTTCTCCCACAATGTTCACCTTAATCGTATCCGGTGAAAAATTAGAATTAGCAACTTGTTCGTCTTGGACTGCATCGAGATTTTCGGCTTTGGGAACGATTACCGTATCTCCCTGTTGCAGCGCTAAATCTTGGGATACATCTGCCCCTTCCAAAAGTTGCCACAAATTCACATTAATAATTTGTTCTGTACCCGCCCGTGTCAGGCGGCGGACTTGTATTTGTCTGATATCAGCTACCGGCGTAATGCCGCCCGCCATTTTAATTGCCCTCGTTACAGTTTGCTGCAAAACAGTTTCCCCGCTGTTGGTTTCGCTGGCAGCAAACAAACCAGAATTTTCACCCATTTCATTCTCTTGTACCCTACTTTGAGTCTCTTTTGCCAAAGTATAAGTACCGGGGCGAGTGACTTCGCCCACCACAGCAATATTAATTGGTTGAGTGCTTTGTCCGGTAATGTTAGCTACTGCTAAAGTCGGTGCTTCTTGGCGGTTGAGGCTAGTTACAGTGGGAATAAATATAGTATCGCCGTCGCGCAAAGTCATATCCGCCCGCAAATCGCCGTTTTGCAATAATTCCCACAAATCCACACTAATAATTTGTTCCGGTGCGTTACGTTGGGGGCGGCGGATTTTGATTTGCCGCACGTCTGCTGACTGGGTAATTCCACCGGCCATTCGCAGAGCCCGCGATATTGTCGGCATTTGAGTTCCCATTTGCTCTGCTGTGCCTCCGGGGCCTGCTGCTGAGGATATTGTATAGGCTCCGGGGCGGTTGATTTCGCCCGCGATCGCAATTTGCAAAGGACGCGGCGCCAGCAGTTTGAGGGTAATCCAAGGACGTTTGAGGTATTTGCCGTATTTGTCTTTAACAGCATTAGAAGCTTGTTCTAGGGTCATGCCGTACACCGAAACGCTGCCAATTAACGGCAAACTCAGGGAACCGTCTGCCTGTACTTGGTGTTGACCGTTGGGGCCGCTGTATTCCGGGACGTTGAAGATGTCCATTTGAATACGATCGCCCGCCCCTAAAGTGTAAACTTCCGATCGTACACTTGAAGGTGCACTTGCCGGAATCGCCGGAAATCCCTGAACAGGAGGCGCGGGTACGGGAACAGCAGAACCAGGAGGAGGAGGAGGAGGGGAAAAAGCAGGAGGAGGAGGCAAAAACTGGGCCATCCCCGGAGATGAACCCGCAGCCAGCGCTGACACTGTTAAAAATTTGACCGTGAAACCTTTGACAGTATTGAATTTTGAATAGTTTTTACTCACCATCGCCTTTTGCCCCTATCCGCTTCCTACCCCGCCACCATCAAATGTAACCCAACTCTTCTAACTTGCTTAGAACTTTTTTAACACTCTCTTCCACACTTTCTCGCTCTGTGTAACAAATAATCTCAGGATTGAGCGGTTCTTCATAAGGATCGTCAATTCCCGTAAAACCCTTAATTTCTCCTGCTCTGGCCTTAGCGTATAGTCCCTTGACATCGCGACCTTCGCACACTTCTAACGGCGCTGTGATATATACTTCAACAAAATTTGGCTCCATCGCTCTAATTTCGTCGCGAATTGATCTGTAGGGGCTAATAGCGGCGGTCATTACGGCTACTCCATTGCGGCTCAGCAGGTGAGCGACAAATCCAATCCGCCGAATATTAGTATCTCGGTCTTCTTGGCTAAATCCCAAACCTTTTGACAAGTTGGTGCGAACGACATCTCCATCCAATATTTCAACTTTGCAACCTCTTGCCTTCAATTCGGGTTCGAGAGCTTTGGTGATAGTTGTCTTGCCGGAACCGCTCAGCCCGGTGAACCACAAAATAAAACCTTTTTCCATTTTCAGCCGTTAATTAGTAACTGGGAAATTATTAAGACGTAAAACTTTATAGATGCAGTTCCCTTTTTTCTATTATCGTTATTCGCGGTGTCATATTGCCAATATTCGCGCGCCAAAAATGAGAAATCAAAAGTTGCGATCGCTCCTGCAGTCATTTAGTAACAAAATTGTGCGATCGCTCCATAATTCCCGATTTATTATTTGTCAAGTCTTTACACAGTAAAATTCACTTCGCGATCGCCAACGCCGAACATCTATCCGTAGCGCCCCGATCGCCTTAATCTAAAATCTAAAATGGTATTGCCCATGTCTTCGGTCTTAAAAGCAGATGTTTTGGTAGTCGGTGGCGGCACCGGCGGCACCGCTGCAGCCGTGCAAGCAGCCCGCCGAGGTGCCAAAACTATTTTAGTAAGCGAATTCCCCTGGCTGGGAGGAATGCTGACTGCAGCAGGCGTTTCGGCCCCCGATGGCAATGAATTAGCAGCTTTTCAAACCGGTTTGTGGGGCGCATTTTTGCGGGAACTCCAGCAGCGACAGCCGGGAGGTTTGGATTGGGGCTGGGTAAGTTTTTTTACTTACGATCCCCGCACTGGTGCTGAAATTTTCGCTGATTGGGTTAAATGTTTGCCGAACTTGCACTGGATTTCTGGACAAAAAGCTCACGATGTGCTGTATGAAGGCGATCGCATTTCTGGCGTTCAGTTTGCAGATTTTACGGTTTCGGCCAAAATCACTTTAGATGCAACGGAATTGGGAGATTTGCTGGCTTTAGCGGAGGTTGGGCACCGCTGGGGTTGGGAATTCCAAGCCGAGTGGGGAGAACCCAGCGCGCCGGCTGCCTCTAATGCTCTCACAGAGAGCTATTCGGTGCAAGCTCCGACTTGGGTGGCCATCATGCAGGATTTTGGTAAAGGTGCCGCCGGGCCAGAAATTCCCGCGCCGCCTGTTGAAAATCCCGATCGATTTATAGGTGCTTGGAATGGTTACACTCCCGAACAATTTCTCAATTACGGCAGGCTTCCGGGCGGATTGTTGATGATTAATTGGCCGATTCGAGGTAATGATTATGGTGAAGGGGTCGATCGACTCATTAAATCTGAAGCATCTCGACAAGAATTCCTGCAAGAAAGTCTCTGGCATACTCAAAGTTTCGCCCGCTTCATTCAAACGCAACTCGGCCCCCGCTACGGCTTAGCACAGAATATTTTCCCGATTTCCACGATCGAAAATCCACAAACTTCTCCCCTTCTTCGTTCTTTTGCCTTACATCCTTACTACCGAGAAAGCCGCCGCTTGCGGGGAGTACAAACAATCAGAGAACAAGATATTTTGCCTATTGCTGGCGCAAGAGTCGCGAAGTTGCCGATAAATTCTGAGGGCATTTGTGAAACAATTGCGCTCGGCAACTATGCCAATGACCACCACTACCCCAGTGGCGACATTCCGTTGCAGCCCAAATCCATTCGCTGGGGCGGCCGCTGGACGGGAACTCCGTTTACCATTCCTTACAGCGCCCTAATTCCTGCGAGTACAGACGGTTTGCTAGTCTGCGAAAAAAATATTTCCGTCTCTCACATCGCCAACGGTGCAACTCGCTTGCAACCGACGGTAATGAATATTGGACAGGCGGCGGGGATGGCGGCGGCTTTGTGCGCGGAATCTGGATGTCAGCCGCGGGAGTTGCCGGTGAGGGTTTTGCAGGAAGCTTTGCTGCAAGATTCCGAGGCGAGTGCGGCAGTTATTCCCTTATTTAATTTGACACGGGATCGATCGGACTGGCTGGATTGGCAACGCTATTATCTCGATCGACCTGAAGCATATCCCGCCAGCGGCGAATGTCAGGAGTCAGTAGAGAAACCAAGCAGTCAAACAGCAAATACCCACAGCGAGTTTTCGGGCATTTTCCGTCGCCTCGGCGAACAAGACTGGACACTAACGCTGACAAGTCCCGCATCTGTAGCCGGTCAAACTTGGCAACTCGTGACTTTGGATTCGGAAACCGACAGATTTTTACACAATTGCGAAACCGAAAAGCCTCTGACAGTATGGGGCACGCTGAATTCGGCAGGTGCTTGGCTGCTGGCGGAATCCGTAGAATTGAAGAGGTAAGGTTTTTTGCAGAGATCCGAAAATTTCACAGAAATTTATCCTGATCGATCGGGGAGAGTCCGTATCAGTTAATAGACAATGACACGGATACTAACCCCATGCAAACTTACACACCAATTGCTTTACACAGTCTTTTGGGCGTTACTTTGAGCGCCACTGTCGTTCGAGCCTTTGAATCCCTCGTCGGACTGCTCGAAGTTGCCACCGCTTCATACATTTTATCCGCCCATACCGAACAAAAGGGCGATCGTTCTCCTGAAAGAGGCAGCGGACGCCGAGAGTTCAGTGAACCTAATCTTTACACTCATCAACTACAAGCATTTTAATGACATGGGACGAAAGCGATTTCCGTTATTGAGTTAGTTTCTGCCGCCCGTGTCGAACGCTCAATTTGATTTTCTGGGGGGCTAGTTTCTCAGGTTCCCAAGGCACAGCATTTCTTGTTTACAGTCATTAGGCTCTTCTTTTATGTGAGTAATGATAGCATATAAACCTTAAACCGCCATCTATCGAGAGATTGAATCTCGTATTTGGCGGTTTTGTATATTCTGGCAACCTTCTGGGTAGTGCAATTAGGAATTTTTTTATTAGTGAAGCCAGAGATTTTATTTATTCCCTTTTACATCGACTTCTGACTGCTCTCATAGATCAGATGCTACGCATCTAAAGTGTCTGTTGCTTCGGGAGGGGTAGAGGGTGAGAAAGGGAGAGGGAAAGATAATTTTCCGCTTTTTATACAAGGATTTTAGGAGACAATTTAAATGCGAGATAGCTTAACTTAAGCCTGATTCCTTCTTCCTTTTTCCTTCTTCTTCTTCCTTCTGATTCCTGATTCTATAGTTTGATAATTTCAGGGAAATTCATCCTGATCGACCTGGGTAAATGTCGTATCTCTAAATAGATACTGACACGACGAATACTACCCATGAAAACCTACACTGCAATTGCTTTACTGAGCCTGTTGGGCATTACCTTGAGTGCCAGCGCCGCTCAAGCTTTGGAATCTCCACTCCCCATTGTCGAAACTGCCACCGCCCAATATATGTTGTCAGTCCAAACTCAACAAAGGGGCAATCGCCCTGCTAAGAGGGACCGCATACGCAGAAATTTTACTGAGCCTACTGTTTACACTCATCCGCTACAAGATTTCTAATGACACTGGACGCAAGTGATGACCACAACTGAGTGGCTTCGGGCCGTTCATTCGATCGCTCGATCGGATTTTATGGGATTCTAGTTATTCAGGTTAAGCGACAACTGCACTTTTTGTTGACTGCAATTTTCGTTGACAGTTATTAGGAGATTGTTTTTTGTGTAAAAAATGGTAGCATATAAACCTGGAATCGCCATCTACCTAGAGATAGATTCTAGTATGTGGCGGTTTTGTCTTGAAAACTCTCCAATTAAACAAGAATTACCCATCGGCATGGGATCATCCGGGTTTTTCAACCGATATCCGTCGCCCTCAACCCCTTATTGTAGTTGATCAAACCGCGTTTCGGCATCCATGACTATTCAAAAATTATCACCTCAGACTCGCCTCAGATTCCTGGGAGCGCAACAGTTCCTCAGATTCCTGGGAGCGCAACAGTTATTTACCTTCTCCCCGCCCAAAGTACGGTTTAATTTTCAACCCCTGCACTATAATTAACTTGCGATAACTAACTTATATATAGGTAAACTGTCAGCGCAGAGGGTGCAGCAATCTACTTAAATTGGCCACCAATAAGAACCACTTATGCGGTGTGGATAGCCTTTAAGCCCATGCCCCTGTTACCTCAGGGAAATTAACTAACCTGAATATTAGGGTAGCTGGCAAGCTTTCCGGCGACAGTCGGCTATGCTTGATTCGGCGCTCTCGCAATAATTTAATGGAGGATGACAAAATGCCTCCTAATTTGGCTATTTCGGGGATAGTGATGAAAAATGACTCTTTGGATCTGGTCAAAAGCCTCAGCCCTAGTGCAATGGATCAGATCATGCTATATCTGGCGTTTAGCGCCATGAGAACCAGTGGGCACAGGCACGGGGCGTTTCTAGACGCTGCCGCAACGGCGGCTAAGTGTGCCATTTATATGACTTATATGGAGCAGGACAACAACCTGCGGATGACCGGACACTTGCATCACATTGAGCCTAAACGGGTGAAGGTGATTGTTGAGGAAGTCCGGGAAGCTCTGACTCAGGGAAAATTGCTGAAAATGTTGGGTTCCCAAGAACCTAGATATTTGATTCAGTTTCCTTATGTCTGGTTGGAACAGTATGGTTGGATGCCGGGACGCCCTCGCATTCCGGGAAACAATTTGACTGTAGATGAAAAAAAATATCTCGAAAGCAAGATCCCTCCTAATCCGCCTGACGCTCAACTGATCAATTCTTTTCAGTTTATGGAGTTGATCGAGTTTCTGCACAGGCGATCGCAAGAGGATATGTCTCCAGAAAGGCGAATGCCTTTGAGCGAAGCTCTAGCAGAACACATTAAGCGGCGCTTGATCTATTCTGGGACAGTAACTCGCATTGATTCTCCTTGGGGAATGCCGTTTTATGCCCTCACCCGCGCTACTTACTCTCCCGCAGAGCAGGAAGAGCGAACATTTACTATGGTGGAGGATACGGCTAGATATTTCCGGCTGATGAAGGATTGGGCGGAAAAACAACCGAAGGTGATGCGAATTATGGAGACTTTGGATATTCCGCCGGAACGGCTCGACCAAGCCCTTGAAGAATTAGATGAAATTATTCGCAATTGGGCCGATCGCTATCACAAGCGGGGCGAACCGACGATGATTTTACAAATGGTTTTTGGGCCGCAAGACGACGCTTAGTTTGATTAACTATTAATCATTAGTCATGAGTTGATTGCTTGAGACTAATGACTAATGATTAATAGCTAATAGCTGGCGAGGCAGAAACCGGGTTTCTCTGGAAAAATACTGCGTTAAGGCCTTGAATTATCGTAACAAACCCGGTTTCTTGGGTCGCTAGTGCGTCCAAGATTAACTAAGCTAAAAAAGCTCTCCAGGTCGCCGCTAAAATAATCGCTGCGATCGCTCCTATGAGTGTATTAAAAAAATTTACCAACTCGTTCGTCAGCCACTCAAACTTTGATTGCACCGTCGCTCCAATAACGCTCTCGATGTTCGTGGCAATAAAAGCTGCAATAACACAAAAAACTATTCCTGTCAAGTCAATTAAACCGACGGCCCAACTCAAAAGCGCAATCAGAATCGAGCCGACAATACCTGCGATCGTTCCTTCCAAACTAACTGCCCCTTCCGTACCCCTAGGTACAGGCTGCAAGCTGGTAATCAAAAAAGTGCGCTTTCCGTAAGCTTTGCCGATTTCGCTGGCGCAGGTATCGGAAAGTTTGGTGCAAAAACTCGCCGCGTAACCCAGCAATAACAGCGAAATAGCATCTTGTGGCACAGACATTTTGCCTGTATCTCCTAAAATAGATAAGGCCAAAACTCCCAAAGCGCAAAGAGTCGCGGTTAAAGCCGAACCCCAGACATTTTCTGGGCCTCGGGCGCCTGAACGCTTTTCGGCTATGCCTTCTGCTTCTTTTTGGGCTTTGCCGATGCGGGTAACTCCCGATCCGACAAGAAAGTAAAACATCACCACAGCATAGCCTTGCCATCCCAAACAGCCCCAGATGAGGACGCCCAATACCCAGCCGTGAAATTGGCCAGCGGGAGTGAGCAATTTTTTAGGAGCAATGGTGGCGATCGCGAGTAAAACTGTATTTAGGGCGATCGCCACCAACCAAGGATTAGACCAAGATAAATAATTAAAGAACAATTCTGAATTCTGCATTTAGTACCTCCATGAACCAAGTCTTATTTCATCTTGCCTTCCCCGTGACCGATATTGCCCAAACCAAAGCGTTTTACGTAGACGGGCTCGGCTGCCAACTAGGCCGCGAATCACCAAATTCTGCGATTATGGGTTTGTGCGGCCATCAAATTGTCGCCCACGTCAGCCGCGAACCTTTGACGCCTCAGCGAGGCATCTATCCCCGGCATTTTGGGTTAATTTTTACTTCCGAAGCTGACTGGGAAGCGTTGTTAGAGAAAGCCCAGCAAAACAACTTAAATTTCTATCAAGAACCGAGACGGCGATTTGTCGGTTTGCCTACAGAACACCGTACTTTCTTCTTAGAAGACCCTTTCCACAATATACTTGAGTTCAAGTATTATTGTGAAGCTGAAGCAATTTTTGGTCGCAGCGAATACGCTGAAGTTGGCGATACTGTTTAGTAGTAGCCTCTCACGGTGCGTCAGTCGATTTTAGATTTTAGATTTTAAATTTTAGATTGAAGAATTGGCTCCACTGTGATGAAATTCTTGTGGGGAGTAGGGGTTGGGCGTCCCGCCCGCCCCAAAAATACAATTTAGATACGGGACAGCTTATTTTAATAAAAAGTATCTGCTGACGTACACTACAAGTTAATTATTAATTTTCAATGGTTCTGACAGTGCTTCAGCCACAGCTTTTAAACTGCGGGAATGCCTCGCCATCATGGCATGGGCGAAAACAGACAATTTTACTTCTTTGGCAGCAGATATTTGGGAACTAGAAGCAGGTACGATGATGAAATCCCAATCTGTCCAAATCGAAGTAAAATTAAGCTTTTCCAACAAGGCAGCATCTCGATTTAAATCTTCCAGAAAAGCACTGCCAGGACGCATTTGAACGCAGCCTTTTCCCCATAGAGTGTAAGCCATCCAAGTACCACTGTGAGGAGAAGATATGGCAATAAAGCGCTGCACTCGGTTAATGCCACCTAACCTTTGCAGGTAGTAGCGAGTTACTAAACCGCCCATGCTCAATCCTACTATATCTAGATGCTGTTCTGGCGCAAAGGTTTTGTCTATATAATCTGCTATTTGTTGGGCTAATTCGTCTATGCTGGCGTTGCCCCAATGGGGCGAGAGATTGAGGGTATAGACTGACCATCCCAGTTGGGTGAGGTAGGCCGACATTTTGTAAAAAATTCCCGATTTTCGGAAGATTCCGTGAATGAGCAAGACTGGGTTGCGGCTGAAATTGCTATTCATTTTTAAGTGGGAATTTTATTTTCAATAGGTGCTTTGAGTTCTTCAACTATTGCGTTAATACTTAGGGGTTCTGTCACCATTTGGCGGTGCAGCAAAACGTTGACTTTAACTTCTTTACCTACTGGCATTTGGGAGCTGTTCGCCGGTACAATCATTATGTCAAATGGCGTCCACATTGATGTAAAGTTTATGCGTTTGAGCATTGTCACATCTTGATTCAAATCGCGCAGCAAGCCACTATCGGGGCGCATATCCAGGTATCCTGGTAGGCGTAGGGAATAAGCGGTGAGGGTGCCGTGGTGGGGGGAAGATAGGGTGATGAAACGCTGTACGCGGTTGATTCCTCCGAGTCGCTGGACGTAGTAGCGACTGACGATGCCGCCCATGCTGTAGCCTACTATGTCTAAAGGCTGTTCGGGAGCGAAGGTTTCAGAGATGTAGTCTGCGAGTTGCTTGGCGAGTAAGTCAAGGCCGAGGCTGCCATCGTTGGGGGTGAGGTTGAGGCTGTGGACTGACCATCCGAGTTGGGTGAGGCGGGCGGACATTGTGTTGAAAATAATCTTTGTGTCCCAGATGCCGTGTATGAGGATGACGGGATTGCGATCGAGCGAACTGTTCATTTGGAAAGAAAATTGCTTGCTAATTACAGCATAAATCACTCCCCTAGGGAGTTTTACCCCTAGTAGGACAGCTAGCGAATCGGATCGAGGTACGATCGGCAATGAGTGGGAATCCCTAACAAATTCTGAGATACTTTGTAAATAAGTGCAAAGCACTGTGAGTATTTATACCTAAAATTTGCTTTGATGAGGTAGCTTAGATATAGGCAAATGTAAATTTTGATGAATAAATGTAGACAAAGGTTGCCCTAGCTCGTAATCTAACTTTGTTGACAAGCTTGTACAAATTTCTCTAAAAGAACAAAAGGAGTAAGTCTAATGTTTGGTTTTATCAAAAATTTCTTCGGCGGTATTTTCGGCTTTTTCGGCAGACTGTTGGGCTTGAAAAAGTCTGAATATTTCCTTGATTTGGGCGAATCGGGAGCTAAGGAACCAGCAAAAGTTTCGCCTGCGAAGGCTGAGCCTGTTGCGATCGCACCGGCAAAAGTTGAGCCTGTTAAGTCTGAGAAGTCTGAGAAGTCTGAACCGGCTAAGAAGGCTAAGGTAGAGAAAAAGTCTCAGAAAGACAAAGAACCAGTCGCTAGCGTTCCTGCTAATACTCCCGAACCTGCGAAGGTACCTGCAGCGGCAGCAACTAACGGGAAAGTGCCGAGTCAAGCTGAACCAAATCGGACTTTTGCTCCTAATAATTTAATGCCGACACCAAATGGAAGTCGTCGCACCCCTGGCCCCAGCATGAACAATTTCCGGGAAATGGCCCGTCAGGTGAAAACGAAATAGGAAATTGGGAATTTATAATAGGGAATTGGGCATGGGATAATTCCCAATGCTGGCGTTAACAAATTAAAAATGGGATTCCTCATTTTTAATTTTAACTCTTTGTTCTATTCCCTATTTTCTGGGTTTCTGAGGAAGGCTAATCCGCTGTATAGCTGAAAAGCTGAGTCCCAAGGAGTTTCGGATTTGCGCTCGACTTCTATATGAGATTCGATCTTGCTTAACATATTAGTGTAATCGAGCACTGTCTCGGCAAAGGGCGTAAATTCTGACCAAACTGTAACGTCAAGCTGGCGATCGAATATTTCCAGTAAGTTATTCCAGTTAATTCGGGTAGTATTTTGAGGAATCTGTTGAGAGTTTTTGACTCTAGATGTTTTGTTTTTCGGGTTCGCTGAAGTGGGGATATCAGCAGAAGCTTTGGTGAAGTCAACTCCTTGTTGAAATTCGTAACTTTGGTCGCAAATTCGCAGAATGCAGTTTCTGCTGGGAATGTGTAAGTCACAGATTTGAGCGTAATCTTGCCTGATTTCTCTGTGGCGAAATTGCTCCTTTCTTCGGTTGGGGGAGTAGTCCATGACTTCGATGAACATCGGCAACAAGCCTTCTACTCTTTGGGTAACTTCTGACCAGTTAAATTCGATCGCACCGAGTCGATCGAGTTTATCTTTGCAAACAACGGCTGGGGAAGAGAGAGACTGGAAGTGCTGCACTCGGAAGATTTGGATTTTTTGAATATCGCTTAGGGTTGCCCAAAATACGGGAATGCCTGCGTTGAGGAGTTCTTTACCGTAAATTCGGAGTTCGGCAATGGGGCCTGTTTTGTAGAGTCTCCAGCCGCGGCTTTGGATTTGCATCCGGGTTGTGTAGGCGTCGATTTTAAAGATTCTGCTAATATTTTGAATGGCTGCGGGTTTTTTTTCAGGGCTAACTGGTTCGAGAATGAGGAGTCCCGGTTCGAGGTTGCTGGGGTCGTTTTTGGCGGTTTGTATGGCTTGTTGGCGGAGGTTTTGTTGTGCGGTTTCCATCCGTTGAATAGCTTGGCGGGTCTGGGAGACGATTTTGGGGTTGGTGATGTCGCGGAGTATTTGTTTGTAGGTTGTTTGGGCTTTTTCGAGGTTGTTGGTGAGTTCGTAGTAGCGGGCGATGTAGTATTGCACCCACGGATTTTCGGGGGATTCTTTTTGTAGTTGTTTGATGAGTTGGGCAGCTTGTTTGTAGTCTTTACCCTCTAAGGCGGCTGCTATTTGGTTGATGTCTGTCATGGCTGTTGCGGGAATGGCGTTGTTTCTATCTTGGCTGATGTTTGGTTGGTTCCGCCACTGGTTAACAACTTTTGCTTTTATTTTAGTTTGGGATTTTGGGCTGTTGAGAAAAATTAAGATTTGGATTTTTTAACCGCAGATGAACGCGGATGTGTATAGATGGATGTTGAGTGGATGTAAAAAAAATATAAGTTAAAGTTGATTGGAATTAATGCTTAAGCTGTAGGAACCTTTGCTTGTGCGATCGCCTCCTTTAACAACTATTTTATAAGTACCGTTACTAGGCAATTTTATGGTGAGTTGAGACTCTCGGCGATTCTGGGAGTTGCCTGTTGTTTGGGCAATATTTTTGCCGCTGGTGTCTAACAGTGCTATGTTGTGGTCGAATGCTCTGCTTTTGAGGTCGATCGTAATAGGTTGACCAGCCCGTCCTTGGAAGGCGTGTTCGCGGGATTCGCCTTCTTTTAAGGTGTCTCGGCGCTCTAGGAGGGAGAGAGAGAGGTGACTTTTGGGCGCTCGACATTGCTCAAATCTAAGCGGTAATTTGTGGTTGTTGCACCAGGGCCATTTCCGTTTCTGACTGCGATGATAAAGGCTGTTTTGTTGTTGGGGTCTCGGACTATTTTGTCAATAAATTGGGATTGTATTTGTTTTGCTGTTAGAGGTTTAGGTTGGTTGAAGTTGGGTTTTGAGGTACAGAAAAGCACGGCTCCGTCTAGATAGCGGGCGGCGTAGAACCAGTAGTTTTGACCGTTAGCTGTAAACTCGTTTCTGCTAAAGATAGTGAATCTTTCAAGTTGCGGTAGTTGCTGATTGCGCTGGCAATTTTTATCGATGTAGATTTCGTTGGCTGATGGCTGTCGCTGGGCGAAAACTGCTGGTACGGTTGTGGTTACAATTGCTGAGATGAGGGTGAGGGTGAGGGTGAAGGGCGATCTGCTTTTCATAAATACTTGTTTCTATTTCTTGTTGTCAGGTCTTGTACGCTGTACTTCCTATTTTACAATAGTCCGGACAGTTTTTATATGGCCCAATGGCTTATGCTCGCTTGACTTTGACCCACTGTGGATAATTAAATCAATGTCACCTCCACCCCTGACTTACATTTAATTCGACTTTTTTATGCTCCTTGCCCCGCGTAAGCTTGTAGTATCGTTCCAAAAACTGTCCGGAGTATTGATTTTATCTCTATTTTAAATACTGTTCTAGTTCCGCAGTGCGCTGTTTCGTCATGCGATCCAAACATTCATTGAGGAAACCTCCATAACCCGTACCGCCACGACTTTTATAAACTTCAAATTCACAGGTTTTATCTCTTAACTGAATCCACCCTAATTGTGCTTCGGAAAGTAGCCCCCGCTCTTCGCCGCTCAATTGGGAAATCAGTTGTTTGTAAACCTCGTTCAGTCGTTTGTCCGAGGCTTCGTACCTCAACCGAATACAAGCTCTGACTTGCACATCTCCTTGCGGGCGATCGCAATTAATCTGTTGAGCAATGGGAAAGCTCGGAGATTGTGCAGAAACTGATGTTGTACCGAAAATTGCCAAAAGCGCGATCGGCCAAAAGAGCGATCGACCTTTCCTCAACTCTATTTTCATTCCCCGTCAACCCACCTATCTGATGAATTGTTTGTTATTTGTTGATATTAGCACTTCTCAAATGCCGCGCCAACTAAAGATAAAGCCACAATCGGAGCTGTCACCGCTCTTAAAATTCTACTCCCCAAAGAAACAGCTTCAAAACCAAATTCGATCGCCCTTTTCACCTCACCCTCAGTCCACCCACCCTCCGGGCCAACAGCAATCACAATCGATAATTCTCCCCCAGCCGGGGGCGGGCACGGGGGCACCGCCCCTACAAAGGGGGGAGCGAAACTACCAATCAAACAATCCGACAAATGCCGATTGTCACCGCGAGCCACACAAATAAATCGATATTTTTGACCGCAATCTTTGACAGCAAGCTCAAACGAAACAGGCTCTAAAATGGTCGGCACAATTTGCCGTTCGGACTGTTCCGCTGCCTCTGCAGCAATTCTTCTCCACCGATCGACTTTTTGATCGCTTGGTTTGAGCAAAGTTCGATCGCTCGTTACCGGCACAATACTTGCCACACCCAACTCCGTCGCCTGCCTCACAACCTCGTCAAAGCCGTTTCCCTTGGGCAATGCCGCCATCAAAGTCACCTCAACGGGTAGCTCCCTGTTAACAGCAATTTCCTCGGTTATGGAGGCAATTAACCCTGTTTCCTGGGCTTCTAGGACTGCTAACCACCAATGTCCTCGGCCGTCCATCGCAATAAATCGATCGCCCGCTTGCAAACGTAGCACTCTATTTAAATAATGCTGCTGTTCTCTAGTTAAGTCGATTTTGCGATCGCAAATTTGAGCGGCAGTAACTGCTAATCTTTGTAATTGAGGCATTGAATTTGGGATTGTTCGTTTTCTATTAGATATTTTTTTATTTAACCGCAGAGAACGCAGAGAACGCAGAGGAAGAGAGAATGAGAGGAGATAGGCAGGCGGGGTTTCAACAGTTAAAAAAACAATAAAGGCAGAGCATCTACAACTGGAATTATCTTACAAATTCAAGTTTTTTTCTGCAAATGCTCTGCCTTTATATTATTGTTGCCCGAAGTCTATTGAATACAATCGAAAATCACAAAGCGCAAATTTAAAATCGGCTTATGCTTCCTCCTTAATCTTCTTTAAATAAGTGGAAATCGCCTCTGTAGCTAGTTGTGTAATCGGCTTGCCCTGACGGGCTGCTTCTTCCTTGAGCTCGTTGTAGATTTCATCGCGGACGCTAATTCGACGGCGGACTTTGCCACCGGTAGCAGTGGCAGCGTCGTTCCCGTCATCGTTACTAGACGTAACTTCTAATTCATTTATCTCAGTTGTCATCGAGTCAGCAGATTGGTAGTTGGTTACAAATTGACGGATAGATTCTAACCCGACGCGATCGCAAAAATTGCCAAAACTCTCGCTCAGTTGCCGTTTTTGCTTGAAATAAACAAAAATCGGCTCCAGAAAAGCTTCAAAATCCTTGACGTGCAGCTTTTCCTCAATTGGTTTTGCCAGCCGCGTTTGCTCGGGAGAACCGCCCAGCCAAATCTGGTAGGATTCCGGCGAACTCCCGACAAACCCCAATTCTGCCATATAAGGGCGGGCGCATCCATTTGGGCAACCAGTCATCCGCACCACCAAATGCTCGTCTTCCAAGCCCACTTTGGTTAAAAGCGCCCGAATCCGTTCTAAAATGCTCGGCATCACGCGCTCAGATTCGGTAATCGCTAACCCGCAAGTCGGCATTGCCGGACACGCCATCCCATAGCGCACCAATGGGTCGATCGCAGTTTCCCGCTGAATGCCACATCGATCGAGTATTCCCTGAATTTCTTCTTTAATATCCGGCGAAATATCGTAAATCAGCACGTTTTGGTGTGGCGTCGCCAGTACCGGCAAGTTGTACTTCTGCACAATTTCCCGCAAAGCAGTTTTTAGCTGAAATGAACCTTCATCCTTAATCCGGCCATTATCCACAGAAATGCCGACAAACAGCTTGCCGTCTCCTTGTTCGTGCCAGCCCAAGAAATCAAAATACTTCCACTCAGGCAGCGGTTTAAAGGCTTCTAGCGGCTTGCCAAAATATTCTGCTACTTTTTCGCGGAACCACTGTACGCCTTTGTCGTTAATCAGGTACTTCAGCCGCGCGTGCCGTCTGTCTGTGCGATCGCCAAAATCTCTTTGGGTTGCTACAATTGCCTTGACCAAATCGTAAACATCATCCTTGGCAACATAGCAAATCTCATCAGCAACCCGCGCAAAAGTCTCTTCTTTATTGTGAGTACGGCCCAAACCGCCGCCTGCAAACACGTCAAAACCTTGCAACTCGCCAGCTTCATTGGTAATTACCACCAAGCTCAAATCCTGAGAGTACAAGTCAATTGAATTGTCTCCCGGCACGGTAACGGAGCACTTGAACTTGCGCGGCATATAATGGCTGCCGTAAATCGGTTCTTCTTTGTCGTCGCTAAAGATTGTGCCGTTGCCGTTTTTCTGTCTCGCCGCCTTCACTGCGGGGTCTTCCTCGGCCGACACAGCTTTTTCGCCATCCAACCAAATTTCGTAATAAGCACCGGTTTGCGGCGTTAGCAAATCGGCGACATTGCTGGCGTATTGCAGCGCATACTTGTATTCTGGACGATTTTTGTACGGTGCTGGCGGTGCCATGATGTTGCGGTTCAAGTCGCCGCAAGCTCCCAAGGTTGACCCCATATTTTTAATAATTGAGGAAAACACTGCTTTAAGATTTTTTTTCAACACGCCGTGCAGTTGGAAACCTTGGCGCGTTGTGACGCGGATCGTCTGGTTGCCGTATTCTTCAGATAGCTGGTCTAAGGCTAAGTATAATTGCGGCGGAGTGAACCCGCCGGGATTGCGGGTGCGGAGCATGAACTGATAGTCTTTTTCTTGTCCTTTAACTCGATTGTCGCGGTTGTCTTGCTGGTACGAGCCGTGAAATTTGAGAATCTGAATCCCGTCTTCGGTGAAGTGGGTAGTTTCTTGTAACAGTTCAGTCGCAACGGGTTCTCGTAAATAGTTGCTGCGTTCTTTCAGACCTTCTGATTTAGAGGGCTTGCGCGCAACAGGGGTTGAAGTGGAAGATGTGATCATAGGAATGTATAGTGCCAGTTATAATTAGATACAGCCGATCGAAGATTTCTTGACAATTTGACACTTGACAAATTTGCACTTGACAAATCTCCTCAGAAATGCTGTGTCGGATCTGTTGACAACTCGGTTAACAAGTCAGTTAACAAGTAAGTTAATAACGGTAATCCGCTAGGAATTCTGATGGTGCTAATTGTAACACGATCGAGCCGGGGCTGGAAAATTGTAATTAAGAGTTTATACTTTCGCTCGCTTAAGTGTACGAAACTTTAGAAATAATTAACCTCAACCTTTGAAACTATGTCACTGTATGACGAAGACACGTTTGTGGTCTTAGAAACAAACCAGCCAGAGCAGTTTTTGACTGTGGCGGAACTGTTAGAAAAGCTGAAAGCCGTGTTAGCCGAGGAACACGAAGATTTGCCGCAGGACGTGCATAAAATATCTGGCGTGGAAGCTCAAGCCAAGTATTTAATTGATACTTATTGTGAATTAGATGTCGGGCCGGGAAAATTTTTGCAGTGGTACGCAGTGCGTCTAGAAAAGTAATTTTCGGCATCGGGCATCGGGCATGGAGAATTGGTTATTAGAACCAACAAGTAACAAATAGCAAATAACAACAAACAAATAATAATCAACAACTAACTCATGCCCTATGCCCTATGCCCAATTCCCAATTCCCAATGGTTAATCTTCCAACTGTTGAACCGAGGATACTTCAACGGCGGTAACATCGATCGTACCGGGCGGTGTCAAGCGACTAAAATGACCTTCCTCTATTTGCAGAGGTTCGCCGCAGTTGACACACTGAAACTGAGTTTGATTTAAAGCTGTAAATTCGTATTGACAAACTGGACAATTGTCCTCAATTAAATTGCGTTTCAGCCACCACTGAAGCGCAAAAAATGCGACCACAGGCGTCAGCAACAAAAAAGCTACTAAAATCAACGCTGATTTAACTATCCAACCCAAACCAATTGACACCAACAAACACGCGATGCCCAGCAGTATCAGCCAATTGCTAATACGGGGTAGCTTGAAAGATATTTTGGGGGTGCCTTGGTTCACGGTAGTCTCCTTGGGTGTCTTTGCAGGTAGGCATAACTCTATCCTACTCAGAAATTCAGGCGGTCGATCGAGTTAATTTTCCTATTGTACACGGAGAAACCGCTCTCTACGTTATAAGTTAATCAGAGTCAGAGGGTGGAAAAATTCCTTGTAACGATTGACAAAGGCATTCAAAACTAAATCTTGCGAGGGTTTGTTCCCTCAACCAGCGGCGATCGCACCTTTTATCTTCCCCTCGCAGCATTTCCACACAAGCAACCGCTACTGCTTCTGAATCTCGGTGAGGAACTCGCCATCCCAGTTTACCATCTTGCAGCGGATCGGCAGACCCGTCCGTGTCCCCCGCGAGTACGGGTACTCCGCAAGCCAGCGCTTCCAAATAAACTATACCGAACCCTTCCTGGGAGGGCATTACATAAGCATCGGCCAACTGGTAATGTGCTGCTAAATTTTCTGTCGGTACAAAACCCGCAAATATTACTCTTTCGGCCACTCCCAAATCATCAGCGAGTTTGGCTAA
This sequence comes from Microcoleus sp. B3-A4, assembly GCF_036705385.1. Lineage (NCBI taxonomy): Bacteria > Bacillati > Cyanobacteriota > Cyanophyceae > Oscillatoriales > Microcoleaceae > Microcoleus > Microcoleus sp. B3-A4. The sequence continues at coordinate 81,589 of NZ_JAUBUI010000001.1, forward strand.
TCTAGATCGATCGTCTCCGCGTCCAATAACTAAGTATTTCACATTCGGAAAAGTTTTGGCTATTTGTGCCAAAGCTTGAATTGTGACATCGACGCCTTTGTAAATATCGCTCGATCGCAATCTGGCTACAGTCATCAATATTTTAGCACCAACCAAATTGTACTGCTCTAATAAATCCTGTGGCTTGGGCCCATTCGTAAATATATTTTCATCTACCGTACAAGGCACTATGTGAAATTTTTCGGGATTTAATTGGTTAATTTCGCAAGTGCGATCGCGCGTGTACCTGCTAATAGTCCAAATACTGTCAGCTTTCCTCATTGCTGTTTGATATTTGGGAGCAAGCGGTTCCCAAACTTCCTTACCGTAAGTTAAAATCGTGTAGGGAATTCCCAGCGGCTGGCATAAAGTTTGAATTAGCGGTGCCAGTTTGATGTGACCGCAAAAAACCCGCTGTGTTCGTTTTTGCAGCAAGCGAGTTAATAATAGTGTAGCAAACTTAAGACGGTCAAACCCGGGATTCTCGCTTTTGAGGTAATAAAATTTCAGATTTTTTGACTCGTAAGGATTGTTGCAGTCTTCCGAATCTCGCAACAGCAATACTTCAGCTTGTGGCGGTGAGTTTGTCCCTACGGTTATGGACAGGTAAGCTTTGAAAATGTCTTTAACGTAGGATTGAATGCCGCCTTCGCTGGCAAATATTTCTAGGAAGCAGAATAGGTGATTTGCCGATCGCATCTCAGATTTACCCATTGACACCGCAGACAATTATTGCAGTATATAGCAATCCTAAATCATCTGTGAATTTCTTACTCCCTCCCCTTACTAAGGGGAGGGTTGGGGTGGGGTAAAAAATTTACGACTCCTGCAAGGATTGCTATAGTGATTTTGCCAATCCGGGCGGCCATTATCCAGAGCTTTTAAACCATGTCACGATCGCTGTAGTGGCAGGTTTGACAGGCAAATATTTGACTCGCCTAATCTCACCGTTGGTTTTGAGCGACACTCTGCTTTTTAACTAGCTGCATGGGTGAGCGCGAGGCTTTGCTTTTAGTTTACTAGGATCTACCGTTATTAACTGTAAACTTCATGATTTTTTACAATATCCTACCCCAAGTAAAATTTAAGATTTATTGAGTTGGCGCGGCTCGTCCGAGCAGACTGAGGATTAGCAGATGGCTGCCGATCGACGTGATCGCATTTTTAGTTTTTGGTGAAAGTATGGTCTATCCAAAGATAGATATAGAGCCAGTATGTAACTGTTATCATCAGCAACATAGAGAGTTAAATTTAATATGACTCGACCAGGTTTTAAAAGCAATTTCTGAAAGATTTTGTCGAAAATATTCTCATAAAACTTTTTCACACATTGAAAAAAATTAATGCTCATAAAGCATTAAAAAAAATCAATATTGTTGATTATTTTGGCATCGAGGAGATAGTTTAAATATTCATATCTTTTCGTTAAAAAAAGTAGTCGGGCGAGCCGAGTGAGAAAGTTTTACGAGCAGAAAATCAACACGATCTCGTACAATCATGTACAAAGAAAAGCGGATCACCTAAAACATTAGGTGTTCGAGCTTAAACCTAACAAAGCTAATGTTAGGTTGGCAACGTCATATTTACGCGCGACTCTCTCCAAACCAGCCTTCATTGGAGTTTGAGGTGAAACGAGTAACGATCGCACTCAGTCTTTTTAGTCTACTCAGCAGCACTTTGGCCAGTTGCACCGCAGCTTCCCAGAACGCTCAAAACAGCACACAACCAAGCAACTCCGAACTCTCATCAGTTGCTGTAGCAGTCCGCGACCTCGGCAATCCATTTTTCGTACAAGTTGGCAAAGGTGCTGAGGCCGAAGCCAAGAAAATCGGCGGTGCAAACGTGAGGACAACTCTCGTTTCCAGCGGCGACGATTTAAATCAACAATTTAATCAAATCGAAAACTTTATTGCCTCTAATGTCGGCATGATTGTACTCAATGCTGCTGACACCAAAGGCATTGCACCCGCTGTCGAAAAAGCCAAGCAAGCCGGAATTCCGATAATTGCAGTTGATACCGCCGCCGAGGGAGGCGTTGATGCCACAGTTACTTCAAATAACGTGCAAGCTGGCGAAGTAAGCTGTCAATATATAGCCGATCGCTTGAAAGGAAAAGGCAGCGTTGTAATTATCAACGGGCCTCCCGTCGCTTCAGTCGTCGAGCGAGTTCAGGGGTGCCAGAGTGTCTTCTCCAAATATCCCGATATTAAAGTTCTTTCCAAAGATCAGAACGCAGAAGGCAGCCGCGATGGCGGATTGAGAGTGATGAGTGATGTCCTTACTTCCTTCCCAAAAATTGATGCTGTTTTTGCAATTAATGACCCCTGTGCCATTGGTGCAGAATTAGCCGCCAAACAGGCACAAAGAAGCGAGTTCTTTATTGTGGGAGTCGATGGTGCACCTGAAGCTTTAGATGCCCTCAAGCAGAACAACAGTCTCTTTGTGGCTACAGCAGCTCAAGATCCATTTCGCATGGCAGCCAAAGCAGTTGAAGTCGGGAACGAAATTCGGAAAGGAAACAAGCCAGCCAATCCAAACATTCTGATTCCAGTCGCGCTGATTGATCGCGAAAACGTCCATCAACATAAAGGCTGGACCAGCGAATAAATCAGAACTGGCGGGAAATCGAGTTGTTTGCGAAAATACTTCGTTTTAGTAGTCCTGCCGCTATTGCTAGGGGTAAGGTGCGGTTCGGCGCACCCTACAGATAAATCTGCCATTAATTCCACACATTGATGGAGCAAACCTCGACTTGTAATTCGCATAAAATTACGGTATTTGCGATGGTAAATAGCACTCAAGATTCAATTAAAACTAAGCCCGTCCTCGAAATGCAAGGTATTAAAAAAACCTTTAACGGTTTTGTAGCCTTGCACGATGTAAATATCACCGTTTACCCGGGCGAAGTCCACGCCCTCATGGGGGAAAACGGCGCGGGCAAAAGTACGCTGATGAAAATTCTGGCGGGAGCCTACATAGCCGATGCAGGCGAAATCAGAATTGACGGCAAAGCCGTTAAGATGACAGACCCCGCTCAAGCCAGAGATTTAGGGATAGCGATTATTTATCAAGAACTCAATCTTGCCCCCAATCTGACAGTTGCTGAAAACATTTTTATGGGCAGCGAACTCAAGAAAGGAGGTACATTTTTAGACCAAGATGAAATGCGGCGCAAGGCATCTGAGGTCTTGAAAAACCTCGATGCAAATTTTGAAGCTGGAGACCTGGTTTCGACACTTTCAATTGCCGAACAGCAGCAAGTGGAAATAGCTAGGGCGCTCAAACACAACAGCCGAATTTTAGTGATGGATGAGCCGACGGCCGCGCTTTCAGACCGCGAAACAGATAAGCTTTTTGAAGTGGTTCGCCGTTTGCGGAATGAGGGCATTGCTATTATTTATATCAGCCACAGAATGGCAGAAATTTATGCCCTTGCCGATCGCGTGAGCGTCATCCGAGATGGCGGGTATATTGGCTCTCTTGAAAAGCACGAAATTTCGGCCGAACGCCTGGTGGAAATGATGGTGGGTCGTTCTTTACAGGATTTGTACGAAAACAAGCATCAAATAACACCGGGTGCGGTTGTTCTTGAGGTAACAAATTTAAGCGACGGCCACAAAGTAAAGCCTGCCACTTTTCAACTTTATGCGGGCGAAATTCTGGGTTTAGCGGGTTTAGTTGGCGCTGGCAGAACAGAACTTGCCCGCCTAATTTTTGGTGCCGATCGAAAGACAAGCGGTGAAATCAAACTCGAAAATCGTCCTCTCAATGTCTCGACACCCAATGAAGCAATGGCAGCCGGAATTGCTTACGTGCCAGAAGATCGCAAGGCTCTAGGACTATTCTTGGAGGCAAGTTCTGGTGAAAATATTACCATGAATGTCCTCGATCGAGAAGCAAAAGCTGGGATTATTAACTCAAATTTTCTGTTGAAAGTTGTCAATGAGGCTATTAATAATTTGCAGATTCGCCTTGCAAGTCCGAGCATCAGGGCAATGGATCTTTCTGGGGGAAATCAGCAGAAGTTGCTGCTAGCGCGTTGGTTGGCTATCAACCCAAAGGTACTTTTGCTAGATGAACCGACGCGGGGTGTGGACATTGGCGCAAAAAGCGAAATTTATCGAATTATTAGCGATTTGGCAGCCAAAGGTGTAGCTATTTTGATGATTTCCAGCGAATTGCCGGAAATTGTGGGAATGAGCGATCGCGTCTTAGTGATGCGAGCAGGAAGCCTCGTCGGTGAAGTAGGCGGCTCGACTGGGGAAAAGATTACGCAAGAAAACATTATGGCTTATGCCACTGGTGCAAAAGAGGTAGTAAAATCATGAGTCAAACGCAAACAAAAACCAGCAGAAGTTCAGGGAGCGATCGGCAGAAAGCGAGCAAAGTCGTAGCTTGGAAAAATTTTGTCCAAGTTGCCGGTATCCTGCCGATTTTGGTGGCTATCTGTGTGATTTTTTCCCTGGTAACGCCCAACTTTCTTTCCGTAGGAAATTTTATCAATGTCATTCGGCAAGCATCGATCAATATTGTCCTAGCTACGGGCATGACTTTTGTGATTTTGACTGGCGGAATTGACCTTTCTGTCGGGTCAATTTTGGGCGTGACGGCAGTTGTCGGGGTGCTGGTTTCTTTAGTTCCAGGTCTGGGTTGGTTTGCTGTACCGGCGGCGTTAATAGCCGGAGTCTTTTTGGGATTGCTTAACGGCTCGCTAGTTGCCTATTTAGGTTTGCCTCCGTTCATCGTCACCCTCGGTTCTTACACAGCTTTGCGGGGAGTTGCTTATTTAGTCGCTAACGGCACTACCGTTATCAATAGAAATCTGAATTTTGCTTGGGTAGGTAACAATTATGTCGGTCCAATTCCTTGGTTGGTTATTATCGCCTTCCTCGCTGTTCTAGCGAGTTGGTTTGTCTTGCGGCGGACTGTTCTCGGGAGGCATATTTACGCCGTGGGAGGCAACATCCGGGCAGCACGATTGACAGGTATTAAGGTGAGTCGGGTGCTGTTATTTGTCTATGGCGTTAGTGGGTTGCTTTCTGGTTTAGGTGGAATTATGAGCGCGTCGCGCCTTTACAGTGCGACGGGGATGTTGGGGCAAGGCTACGAATTAGATGCGATCGCTGCTGTAATTTTGGGAGGAACGAGTTTCACAGGTGGAATTGGCACTATTTGGGGTACTTTGCTCGGGGCTTTAATTATTGCCCTGCTCAACAATGGACTAACTCTCATGAATGTGTCTTTCTTCTGGCAGTTAGTTGTGAAAGGTCTGGTGATAATTATCGCAGTGACGATTGACAAAGTTCGCACCGGGTCAAGCGCAGCGTAAAGGTATTGCTAATTCGGTCGATCGGTTCCTTATGCGGAGCTTCGTCCTATGCACATCCAGCATTTTCCTCACCTGATTACTGCTTTTATACTGGGAACACCGGGTGTATTTCTACTAACATCATCCCCAATTTTTGCGGCACCAATTGATAGGTTAGTTGCTCCTGAACCGTTAAATACCTTGGCAGAAAAACCTTTAGCGCAGGTGAATTCTGTCTCTCAACTCTCGGATGTAAAACCGACTGACTGGGCGTTTCAGGCGCTGCAATCTCTAGTAGAACGCTACGGCTGTATAGTCGGTTATCCCGACGGCACCTACAGAGGAAACCGTGCGATGACCCGGTACGAATTTGCAGCAGGATTGAATAGCTGTCTCGATCGAGTCAGCGAACTAATTGCCGCCGGAACAACCAACCTGATTACTCGGGAAGATTTAGCGATCGTCCAAAAACTGCAAGCAGAATTTGCAACTGAATTATCGGTGTTGCGGGGTCGAGTCGATGCTCTCGATGCACGCACAGCACAACTAGAAGCGAATCAGTTCTCCACGACAACTAAGCTGAATGCGGAAATTATCGTGGTGGTAACAGATACCTCGGGTAACAGTGTTGGGGACTCGCGCGATCGCACCAACACTATTGTTGCCAACCGGGGCAGATTAAATTTGGAAACCAGCTTCACCGGTCGCGATATGCTGAGAACCCGTTTGGAATTCGGCAACTTGGGCAGGAGGATTGCCGATGAGACGGGTACAAATATGACGGCCTTGAACTTTGATGGCAATGTCGATAACACAATCACCGTCCCTCACGTATTATATGTAACGCCGCTGACCTCTAATCTGGCGCTGACTGTCGGCCCCACAGGTGTTGGCTATCCCGATATTACGGATTTGCTGACTCCTCCAACGATCGCCAGCGATAGTCAGGGAATTCCCTCGAAGTTCGGACAATACAATCCCCTCTACCGCCGGGGAGGTGGCGGTGCTGCTGTCAACTGGACGATCGTCAAAAACCTCACCCTGACTGTGGGCTATGTAGGCGGAAATCCCAATCTCTCGCAGCAAAGTAACGGTTTATTCAACGGTTCCTACAATGCTCTGGTTCAGCTTGCCTACCGGGGCGATCGCGGAGCCATTGGCGTAGCCTATTCTCGTACCTTTGCACCAAGCGGTAAAGCCGATATCACAGGCGGTACGGGCAGTTTTCTGGCTGCGCGACCGTTTGGCAACAATATTGCTACATCCAGCGATTCTGTTGGCCTACAAGGATTCTACCGCCTTGCTCCCCGCTTACAAGTTCACGGTTGGGGCGTTTATACTCGCGCCAATGCAGAAAATTCCGGTGTTAGCAGCGTTTCTGATGGTAGAGGTGGCGTGGTTTTGCTAAATGTTGACGGCGGCGATCGCGCCGATATTGTGTATGCAGCGATCGGGATAAGTTTCCCTGATGTTGGAGGTGAAGGCAACCTACCCGGGATTTTGGTGGGTTTGCCAGGTCGCGTGACGAGCAGTAATGTGCGCCGCGAGCGAGATACTTCCTATCACATTGAAGCGTTCTATCGCTTTCAGGTCAACGACAACATTTCTATCACCCCTGCTGCTTGGGCCGTTGTTAATCCTGAGAATGACAGCCGCAACGACACTCAATGGGTTTGGTTGCTTCGCACTGGCTTTAACTTTTAAGCGGAAAGATATTTTAGTAACCTAGTCTTGGACGCAAAAACCCAGTTTCTTGACGTAATTGCCTCATTTGAGACGATAATCGCGAGAAACCGGGTTTTTTAGACTGATAGTGCATCCAGGGCTTAAATTCCATGCCAAACAACAAAAAACCCCTACCATCGCTGGCTGGGGTAGAAAATTATCAGGGTGCATCTACTAATATTTGCAACTATAACATACATTTGTGGGGTGTCACCCTTCATGGGTGACACCCAACCAAGAATTTAGGTCAGAATAAATTATGATTTAATATGCCAATGATTAACAAAGCTTTTATATCATCTCGTTCTGTCCCAGCGGCTCTAAAATTTAAGATTTAGAATAAATCTGTGCTAGACCTCAAATTAATCCGAGAAAACCCGCAAGCCGTGCAAGAAAGCCTCAACCTGCGCGGAGGTAACTATGAAATCGAGCCGATTTTGCAATTAGACAAACAGCAGCGGGAGTTGGAAGGCAAGCGATCGCAACTACAAGCCCGCAGCAACGAAATTGCCAAACTCATCGGTCAAAAAAGAAAATCGGGTTTACCCCTCGAATCTCCCGAAATTCAGGAACTGCAGGCAGAAGGCAACGCAGTCGGCACCGAGTCGAATGAACTGCAAGCACAGGAAAAAGACCTAAAAGCTCAAATAGAAGCTTTATTGCTGCCGCTGCCAAACTTGCCGGGTTCGTCAACGCCGATCGGCAAAAATGAAGATGAAAACGTCGAAATCCGGCGCTGGGGAGACGAATACATACCCCAAAATCCCGATATTTTGCCACACTGGGAAATCGGCGAAAAATTAGGAATTCTCAACTTTGAACGGGCAGTAAAAATCGCTCAGCCCCGCTTTGTTACCTTAATTGGAGCTGGTGCAGCCCTCGAAAGAGCGATAATTCAATTTATGCTCGATCGCCACACAAAAGCTGGTTATGTAGAAGTGATTCCCCCACTTTTAGTTAACACTGAATCCCTCACTGCTACTGGTCAACTGCCCAAATTTGCTGAAGAAAGTTTCAAGTGCGACCAAGACGATTTATGGCTGATTCCTACTTCCGAAGTTCCCGTTGTCAATTTGTACAGAGGTGAAATTTTGACAGCAGAACAGTTGCCAATTTATCACTGTTCTTATACTCCTTGTTTTCGTCGCGAAGCTGGCAGTTACGGCAAAGATACGAGGGGATTAATTCGATTGCACCAATTTAATAAAGTTGAATTGGTAAAACTGGTGCATCCGAGTACCTCCGAGGCAGAGCACGAAAAGTTAGTGCAGGATGCTGAGGGAGTTTTACAGGCGCTGAAATTGCCTTATCGGGCGATCGCACTATGTACCGGTGACTTAGGTTTCGCGGCCGCCAAAACCTACGATTTAGAGGTGTGGCTGCCATCTGCGGGCAAATACCGCGAGATTTCCAGTTGTTCCAACGTCGCAGATTTTCAGGCGCGACGGGCAAATATTCGCTTTAAAGAAGCGGGTAAAAAAGGCACTCAATTCGTTCACGCGCTGAACGGTTCCGGTTTAGCTATAGGCCGCACAATGGCGGCTATTTTGGAGAATTACCAGCAGCCAGACGGGACAGTAAAAGTGCCGGAAGTGCTGCAATCTTATTTGGGTCGCGAGACTTTGTAAGCTGTTTGTCGTCACTCGGCGATTGAAACCGCCGAGTTATCTTACAGTTTAACTAATGCTTCCTTGATATCGAGCCCCAAAAATCTATCCAACGCTAAATACATCCAATAAACAGATAACTGACTATCACTGCTAGTCTTCTGAAATCCCAAAGCCAGGGACTGTTTTTCGTACATGGGGTGAATCATCAGCGTGTACAAGTCGCAAAGATTCGGAAAATCTGTTTGCATTTCGCCTAAAACTTTCTGTGTGTCTTCCAGAAAAGTAATCCGGTATTCTGACAAATACTGCGGATCGATCATCCAACTGCGGACAAATACTGACTGGCAATTTAGATCTCCTGGTAGCGCCATATTGAAAGGATCGATATCAGAAATAGAACTTAAATGAAGGCTTTTGCTAGGAGCGTTAAAAAAGTTTACTTCTGATTCGCTAGCGGTAGGGTAAAGTAAGTAAAACCCGACGGGATTGAGATTATCTGAGCGGCGCAAAACTCGCATTCCTTTTGAGTATTGATGAGCCAAAAGCCGGAGTATTTTAACAATTTTGTGGGGAACGGCATTAGTGTTGCGGTTCATCCAGTTGTAATTGGTCGCTAATAAATTTGCAACGGGAATCGCGTCGCACCGAGGGTTAAAATTATCTAATTGGAGTTGTACGGGGTTTTGAGGTTCGGCAACATTTAAAATTTCTGGAACAGGTTGAATTTCAATTTCGGTAGTGTTACCGTCAAAGTGTTTTTTAATTAATCCCAGGGCTGCTAATTTATCTAACATCATTCCGGCAGCGCGATCGCTCCCGCGATCGGAATCGCAGTAAAATAGTTCGGCGGCTTCCCGGTGAGTGCACTGCACTTCTGTTGCGGGCAATTCCAGTTTCGCCAGCGGCGGTTTGAGACGGGGCTGGCTTTCCTGAAGCTGTTTAACCAATAAATAAATCCACAGCCTGATAAAGCATTCAGCCCTAGTGCGAGTTACGCCGACTCGTTTCATCAACAGCGAGACAGCCGTTCGTCGTTGAGATTGAGCATACCAAACATTTATTTCTTCAAAATCCATTGTAGTTGCCAAGACGTGAAAGAACTCTACTTACATATTGGCTCAATTACAATAAACTTCACCCCGCTTCAGGTTACTTGTTGCCGCTGTTGCTCAACTTGCCTGATTTCCGGCGACTCTACAAGATAGCTGCTTGCTCATTTGATTAAAGCAGGGAGAGTTTGTCCGCAGGAAATCGACTGGCTGCTGTGCCACTATTCGTCTCACTTTTTCCGGGGACAAATTGTAGGACTTCTGGAACAAGCAGGCTCCATGATTCCTGAAGAAAAAAGGTTTACCAACTTGTACAGTCGGGGAAATACAGGCTGCGCCTCGATTTATTGAATGTTAGAGGAATTGTTAAATTCTGGCAAGTTGCAGCCTGGACAGAAAATCTTTTGTTTCGTGCCGGAAAGCGGTCGCTTTACAACGGCATACATGATGTTAACGGCTGTGGAAAATACCAATAAACCTATGATTTCTCAAGTTTATAACTTTCTTGAGGTTCCCGAATCTTCGACTCTCGAAAGCTTTAAACCGGAACAACCCAACTCTCCGCAAGCTTATTTGTTGCGGGAGTTAGTATGGATTTGGCTTACGTCAGCGATATTACCGGAAATTCCGACTGGAATCATGTAATTGTCAACCGCCATCCGCTAGCGCCCAACAGCCCGCTTAATGCGGCACGCGACTTGTTTTTGCAAGGAATAATTGCCGAATATCTCTATCGGTATTTGGAAGTGCAAAAAGAAATGAGAAATGTTTCAAAGTAAGGTGCTTAGGTAGGTGCAACGTAAGCACCTTACGAATATAAGTAGCGCGTCCAATAACTTTTTGCGTAAGTCCTGAAGTTTGAAAGAATGGTTAATTTTCAGGTCAAGAATTAATAGGAGAACTCAAGCTGCTGCTAGCTGTGGTTGTTCTGCTGTTTTGGGCAAAGTCTGATTTACCACAATCCACTTGCCTGTAATTGGATCGCGGTAAGTAATAAACGGATTAGATTTTAAAGGTTGGCTGCAAGGTTTAGCGCCCATTTCTACATACTCCCACTAAATGGTATTGAATAACTACTACAACACCATACCTTTAATAATCGGCTATTTTGCCTAAAATCCGCGTGATTTATACCTCAACAATAAGTGATATTTTAGGTAGGTTTTGGTGACATAAAACACTGCCTAATGTGATTTAAAACTGCGTTGGCAGTGAGCAGTATCACCAAAAACCTTCCGTAAAAAAAATCTGCCTTCTGGTTTTTACCTTCTACCTTTAAGAGGGCCACTATTTTCAGTATACATCTGATATTATTAAGTAAGGTAAAGACGTTTATCAGAGATCCCCTCACAAACTTATGGTGCTATTTGGATTTGGCAAAAAGTCGAGCCTGCCCTCTCCCCAAGAGGCCTTGCCGGGACGGGCAGAGTCGATGTCGGTACCGGCAACTCACTTTGTTAACGGCAATCCGCTCAAACCTCCCTTTCCAAACGGCATGGAGACTGCCTTGTTTGGCTTGGGCTGTTTTTGGGGAGCAGAACGCAAATTTTGGCAACAAAATGGAGTTTTTTCGACGGCTGTTGGCTACGCGGCCGGGATTACTCCGAATCCTACTTACAACGAAGTTTGCAGCGGGATGACGGGACATAATGAAGTAGTTCTGGTTGTGTTCGATCCCAAAGTAATTAGTTACGAAACGCTGCTCAAAGTTTTTTGGGAAAGTCACAATCCTACTCAAGGAATGCGTCAGGGTAATGATTCGGGTACTCAGTACCGATCGGGAATTTACACGTATTCAGCCAGCCAAAAGCAGCTAGCTGAAGCTTCGCGCGATGCTTACCAGCAGGCTTTGACTGCGGCCGGTTACGGCAAGATTACCACTGAAATTATTGATGCTCCTGAGTTTTATTACGCAGAAAGCTATCATCAGCAGTATCTTGCTAAAGAGCCGAACGGTTATTGCGGTTTGGGCGGTACAAAGGTTTGTTTGCCTGCTATGTCTCAGGCTTAAAAATGGACCCAGCTTAGGGAGAGGGACACATAGTTCAGGAGACAACATTGTTGTGTCCTTAAAACAGACATCAGGACACAACAATGTTGTCTCCCTACAATATATCTGGTAGGCCGTTGCCCCTAGCCCACCACAAAAAGCGGAATATGTTAGTAGTATTTGAAAATAAGTAATAAATGCTGAAGGCTGTTGTAATTATCAATCTACTAATATCTGTGGTCTGTTTTTATATCGCTGCGAAAGTGTGGAAAATCAGGGGGACGATCGCACGTTTGGAAATTCGGATCGCAGGAATGGAACGCCGCAGCAGCAATGTCCTCAGCACGTCGCCCGGTTTCCTTGGTAAAAGGCAGCAAGGTGCCCGCCAACTGCGACGGCGCTATCAACAACTGGAATTGCAACTGCAACAGGTTCAGCAACTTTTGGGATTGCTGGGTTTCGGACGGATGCTTTGGTCCAGGCGCGATCGACGTTTGAGGTAAGCTATCCTAAAACTGCCGCCTCTGCTGACTCCGTAGGATTGTCAACAATATTTCTACCTTTGCAAAGGGCCGCGATCGGGCAAACGTGCCTAAAATTGGTGTATGGAGAGAAGCTATAAAAATGTCAACTAAACGTTCAGGATTATTTATTGGCGGTTTGCTTGTGGGTTCTGCGATCGGGGCCGTGACTGGCTTGCTGATGGCACCGCGACCAGGCAAGGAGACGCGGCAGATATTGAAAAAATCGGCCGATGCTTTGCCGGAGTTGGCGGAAGATTTATCGACTAGCGTGCAGTTGCAGGCCGATCGACTTTCTGAAACTGCAATCCGAAATTGGGACGAAACTTTGATTAGACTCAAAGAGGCGATCGCGGCAGGTTTGGAAGCGACTCAGCGGGAACGCCAAACCCTGTCGGAAGGTGAAGCTGAAGTGAGTCCCCCGTCGCGCCCTCCCATCCGCTAAATGGTATGAAATTCTCAACCCCCAATCCCAGATTCAAGTGAGCGATCCCATATTTTGGCTAGGACTTTCGATTTTGCTAGTGGCAGTTAGCCTGACTGCTGTTTTAGTGACTTTAATACCTGCGGTGCAAGCGCTCGCCCGGGCGGCCCGCAGCGTGGAAAAGCTCGCTGACACGCTTTCTCGCGAATTTCCGCCCACTTTGGAGGCGATTCGGTTGACGGGGCTGGAAATTAGCGAGTTGACCGATGATGTCAGCGAGGGAGTACAAAGTGCGGGCGAGGTTGTCAAACAGGTCGATCGAAGTATTGGTAGCGCCAAAAAGCAGGCGCAAAACGTGCAGGTAACTACTCGCAGCGTGGTGACTGGGATTAAGGCTGCTTGGAAAACTTTAACTCGGAAGCCACCGATTTCTGGGACAAATCGCCGGTCAACAGATAGATTGTCGCCGAGTCAAAGAAGTGCGCTTTCGCTAAGGGATTCGGGTTTGGAGGATAGGTATTCTGGGGTTTACGGTGCTGGTGCGAGTAATGGGGAATCGCCCCGGTTGAGGAGTAGCGAGGGTTCGCGTTTGCCGGGGGATGCGGAAGAGTTTGAGGAAGTGCGATCGAACGATTCTTGATTGCACCCAATTCCTCATCATCCCTCCACAGCACAGCCATCCCACCAGCAAGGATTCTTATCAATAAAATCCATCAAAGCATCATACTTAGGCGAACCCTTTTGTTCCACATACTCTAAAGCCCCCCAACTTCCCCACTTACTAAATCCACCCACGTCCACAAAGTGCATGAAAAGACTGCCTCCAGCTTGTTTCCAACTATTGAGTAATTGGATGTAGATATCATACATTTCTGGGCGCCTATTTAATTCCATAAAAAACTTAGTCAGTTTTTCGTTATTCTCCACTCCTTCAATACCTACAATATGTTGGCCGCCCTCGTAAACAAATAACTTGAGACCTTTTTTTTGAGTTACATCTAAGTAATACCTAAAGTCCTTCTCCACATCGGGCAAACTATCATTGGACTCCGGGATTAACCCGCCCTCTCTTAATTGCTTAAAAGCTTTGCCAAACCCGCCATCTGCGTCATTCAACCAAGACTCTACTGTGCTGACACTTTCTTTCCCGCCCAAGTTGCCACTAAAATATCCAGCTATGGCTAGGGCATCAATACCGTGTTGATAACAAGGTTTATTGCCCTCAGCCACCCAATAGGAACACTCTAAAGAATAAGTTTCTAACTCTCTCCAGGCTCTTTGAGTTCCTAACACGCAGACAACTCGATTCTTTTGATCCCCAAAGACGCCTTTCCAGATATCGCACATTTGAGCACTACGCATTCCGTGCCATTGCATAAAAGCATCGCCTTTATCTCCCCACCTCGCTTTACCTTGTTGCAAAGCATAATTAGATTGTGGGAATGACCAATTCCACACCTCATTAGAATACTCTACATTAACTTTCAGCTTCGGATCTAAACTATCTTTGACCATTTTAGCAAAGTTAGTCATGTATTCATCCGTAGCCTGATGTGGCATATTAAACCAGGGATCTGCTTGGACTTTGTTAGATAAATTCACCATAACTTCTATGGGAACATTTCCTCGGTAAGAATAGGATGCACTCTCTGGTTTAGGTCGGTTTGACCAGTCTTTTTGTTCTGAACCATTTGTCCCCATCCAGTCCATAAAACGCAAGACTCTAAATTTTTTAATCTTGTCTATAAACAGCGGATTAAATATTTCACCGCTTTGATAAAGCTGTTCATCTTGGGAGCGAACAACTTTAATATTGCGGATATAGTTCCCTGTTTTCTTGGGATCGGTAGCAGTAATTATAATCATGATGCCTCCGCCTTGTGTGGCATCTACATTAATGATATCCCTCCCGGGTTTCGACGCAGCCTCATCTTTTTTGGCATCAAAGCTATATTCGATCGCACCTTCACCCTCATAACTAACAATATATTGCCCTGAAGGATAGCGATTGGGGATTTCCCTAAGTAATAGGGTACTTACCCTAGTATATTTAGGAGCATCTTCGGGCGAGGGGAGAGACTTCACCCACCCATTTTCATCAAGATTTAAAAGATTATACTCCTCTGTATCCCATTCACCTTTACAGTTTGGTTGTCCGCTGAGGCATTGAGTTATCCATTGTCTAGAAGATTTGAAAGCATCTAAAAAGGGTAATTGTGTGGAGTAGTCAGCAATACCATTAAGCCCAACTCCTAAAGAAGAGCGAGAATTTGATGTATTTTGTACATCGGCCCGCACAGCTACTTTATTATCTACTTGCCGTGCTGCTGTGGGAGCAATATTAGTTGTTAAAGCCCAACATCCGGGAATGAAAATGACAAAAATTAATAAACCCAGCACAAAGCCCAGAGCTTTTTTGTTCGATCTGATACTTAATCGAGACATAAATTTGATTAATTTGATTGTTTTAGGTAAAATCGAAGCGGTTGAGGCAGTTTTAATTTTGATATTTTATCAAAAAGTTCCTTCTCAAACTATCAGCTATAAGATTATTAACATTTTTGTCTCTCAGTGGAGGGGCGAGATCCCTTTCTGTCCCCAAGTGCGATCGCCCATCTAACCGTTTTTAGCCAAATCTTCTGTTTTAGGAGTTTCTGAAGTTGAGGGGAATTCTAGTCGAATGTTAATATCAATTGATACTGTACTTTCTTTAAAGCCTATATTAACTATTTTTACTAATGCTTCTGTAGGTACAGAATTATTTACTTTAAATTCAGCAGAAGACTGATTTTTATATCCGGCTTCTTCTAGCCGATCGCAAATATTGCGCCAATTTCCTACAGGTTCGTTAGGTACATCTGCGAGTTTTTTAACATATTGGTATAAAGTTTTACACAGATAAACCTCTGCACTTTTGGAACTCTGAAACAGTTGGCGGGCGATTTCGGCGGGACTGCAACCGGAAAGCAATCCTCGCAGGTAGAGTTTTTCTGTTTCTGTTAGTCCCCTTCGCGATCGGGGAGAGATTTGCCGTTTAGCTTCTGCAAAAGCTGGGTACAGCCTTTCTAAGTCCCAGTGTTTCGCGGCTTCGGCAAATAAGTCTTCTTTTGATGCCATTGTCGGGTGTGTTGAGATGTGGCTAACGACAGCATAACGGAAATTGCTAGCGTTTGTTAGTTGCTTGGTATCGGTAGCTAGTGTAGTATTATACTAATACTAAAGATATAAGTGTAAATACTTAGCTCAACGGGGAGGCGCGATCGCTTCAACTAACGTCAAAGCTAGTATTTGCAAAAGTTAGAGGGCGTTAAGTAAAGTTTTGTAACAAAAAAGCAGTATTTTGCATAAAACTTGCGGACTCAGCCCGATAGATAAATAGAGCTTTAGAAGTACCGCTACTGTTGCGGTTCATCGGGGCTAAGGGTTCATTAGGGCGATCGGCCGATCGGCTTTTACAACAAACAGTTTATTTAATCCAAGCAAACACAGGGCAAGTCTATGTACTTGTCTCTAATCTACACGAGGAAATAACGTGTCTAATTTTTTCACGCCTGAATTTAATAACGAAAGTGCGATCGCCCCTTGGAATGCCAGCCTAGAACCGAGTAAGGCTATTATCCCGCAGCTAGATGCTAACCGTGTGCTAACGGGGGGTGTTGGTGAGGAAGTTAATATCCCGACTTTAACGCCAGAAGCCTATGACAATATCATCTTGCCTGACGATTTGCTAACCCGGATGGCTAGTGCAGTGAGCGCCGACTCCAACAGCAGTTTACCGGATAGCTCTGTCGATTTGCTAACAGGTCAGGCGATGTCAGAGGTTTATGGGGATCTGAGTAAGTTTGCGGCCGGGCCAGATTTCGTGGCTAAGATGAATGTCGCTTTTGGGGAAAACTGGGATGCTGCGGGTGCGAAAGCCTTAGCTGAAGGATGGTTTCAGGGAGATTTTAGTGATATCCCGCCGGTGAAGGTTGTCTCGTCTGCTGAGATTGGCGGGGCGAATGGGGCTTTTGCTGCGGCGACGAATACGATTTATTTATCGAAGGAATTTTTGACTCAGAATACGGCGAATCCGGCGGCGGTTGCGGATGTGTTGCTCGAAGAGATAGGGCACTCTGTTGATTCGCGGTTGAATGTTACGGATTCACCGGGAGATGAGGGCGCGATTTTTGCGGCGGTTGTTCAGGGGAAGGAGTTGAGTGAGGGTGAGCTTCAGGGGTTGAAGAGTGAGGACGATAGTGGGACTGTTGTGATCGACGGACACAAATATCTAGTGGAGAAACAGTTAAACCCAGCAGGTAGCATTGGTTCTTTTTACAACAGCCACCCAACTATAGCTCAGGCTTTGGGTAGAGATACGGGTGATGAATTTCAATTTTCACCTGGTAAATGGCGACAAAACTTCCAAAACGGTGCAATCTTTCACTCAGCCAATGGTACTTTCTCTGTTCGCGGTAGCCTGGGCAATTATTACCTGAATTTAGGAGGTCAAAATAGTCAGCTAGGTTTGCCTACCAGTGAAGAATTTCAAGTTACTAATGGATGGCGACAAAATTTTGAGCGGGGTTATGTTAACTGGTCGAATACTGGGAGCGGAACATTTACACTTAATTCATCGCCAACACCAAATCGGCTCAATCAGCTAGGGAGTAAATCATCTCTCACGATTGATGAAATTCAAGAATACAGAGGGCTTGTTACTCAACGACCCCAATCTGAGCGTGCTGGTTTTTATCGTACTTTGCAATACAAAGTTCCTTATTTCAACCAACGCGATAATGCTTCTATCGAAGGTGGTCAAAGAATTGGTGACGTAATGTGCAATGTCACTAGCCTCGCAAGCTGCTTAACGGCTCTTGGTATAAAAAATCCAAATCCAAGTAAGCAATTTGAAGATGTGCTAGAAGATAGATTACGAGCCAATCCATCGAGATATCCCAGCTCTGGAGGTTTCAATGCCCGCTACATTTGGGATAATCTTTCTAAACTTGCACAAGATATTGGCGTTACTTCCTCTGGAACGCAATATATGCAAGGGTTTTCGTCAACTAATACTACTTTCTTCCAAAATTTTGTAAGGAATAACTGGGAATCGGCACTCCAGCAAGGCAAGACAATAATGGCTGGTGTTTACACCACTCAACCTGGACATATTGTCAAAGTTATTGATATCGATTGGAATCGTGGTGGAATTGTGGTAGATGATCCTTACGGACAAGCACAAAATAGCAGTCTCAACGATTACAAACGATTTAATTACACGGGAACTCAAAATACAACAAGTCGTGGATCTGTGAATACTCAACAGGGTCAAAATGAAAATGGAATTGGAAACGATAACTTCTGGTCTTGGTCATACTGTGCGGAAGTCTTTGGCGATACTTGGTACTTAAGGCTGGGTTAAACCATCTATAGCCCTAGAATAAGTAGTGCAGGACTTATGCGCTCCGACAAAGAAACCGGGTTTTTACCTAATCTGTTGGCTTCGGCGAAGTATTTTCGCAAAAACCCGGTTTCTGAGCCCTATGCTTACGTCATAATATAGATAAATCGCGTTTTTATCTATCCGCGTTCATTCCGTTTATCTGCGGTTGCTAAAAAGAGCGATCGCCCTTACGACAAAAAGTGCGATCGCCTTTCCCATGTCGAATCTCAGAGGGCGATCGCCCTTTTTTTCCGAAAGTGCGATCGGCCTTTTTGTCCGAAAGGACGATCGCCCTTCCCATGTCAAATCCCAAAGGGCGATCGCCATTCCTTAAGTTAAAATATAACTTGTCAGATTAGATAATATAACTTATCAGATTCAGAAAGGACAAGTTATGCCTGTAAACTGGAGAGAACATATCGTTAGTACCCCCGATGTACTGCGAGGTAAACCAAGAATCAAAGGGACTAGAATTCCCGTTGGCTTGATTTTAGGATATTTAGCATCAAATAACACTGTAGAACAAATCATCGACGAGTTTCCAGATATCAGCAAAGAACAGATAGCTGCTTGTCTTGATTATGCTCGCGATTTGTCGGATTTTGAAACAGTTGCCTAATGAGTTTAAGATTGTTCATCGATCAGTGCGTTCCTAAGTCTATTATTCAAATACTTCGTGATATCGAACATGAAGTTTTTGTATTGGAAGATTACATCCCAATTGAATCTCCAGATACTATTGTCATTGCCAAAGCTCAGGAATTAAATGCCATACTTGTTTCTCTGAATGGAGACTTCGCAGATATTGTGACTTATCCGCCAAGTTCATATCAAGGAATCATTTCTCTTCAACTGAGAAATCACCCTGAAATTATTCCTCAGTTGATGGCAAGGCTAACAGAATACTTATCATTGCACGATAGTGAGGAGCATTATCGAGGTAAATTACTACTGGTAGAAGTTTACAGAATTCGCATTCGAGAATAAAAATTGATAGCGATCGCCCTTTTCCCCAAACAACAAAAAGAGCGATCACCCTTATTGTCCGAAAGTGCGTGAAGCGAAGCTATCCCGTAGGGAATCGCCCTTATCTAACTTCTATTCCTCTCACATTACTAAGCACCTGCAAGTTCATATTGCAGAACTAAAATTTCATCGGCTTTTAACATAGCCATAGCATATTCACTCCCTTGACTATCAGCAAATTCCACTAAATACTGACATTCCTTTCCCGTATCATACACTTCAACAATAGTTCCCACAAGTCCAACTGGCAAACTAGAAATAGAGGCGTATTCTGGTTCCACTAGCACTAATCGCGTATTTGAAATCGGCTTGAGAATCGCAACAGAATCCAAAAGTCTAAAGTTTTTGATCGTAGTTTAACAAAAGCTGAAATCCAACAACGGTTAGAATTAGTTGAAGTAATTTTCCAGAACTACCTTCTCTAGGTTTATAGGGGCAGGTTTAGTTAGGATATAAACGATCGCAGCGAGTTTACCCCTTTCACGCACCCGCCCTCCCCACGCTAGGATTTACCCCTTATTTAGGCCTTAAGTTCGCGCTGCTAAACTCAGAAGCCACAATCATCGACCCAATTCCCGCATCCGTAAATATTTCTTGCAGCAAAGCATGAGGAATTCTACCGTCAATAATGTGAGCACCATTCACACCCTGAGCCAAACTCCGCACACAACAATTAACTTTCGGAATCATCCCCCCAGACACAACTCCCGACTCAACCAACTGTCTCGCTTCCTGAATATCTAACTTAGCAATCAGAGTCTCTGGCTTGTGATAATCCTCCAAAATTCCCGCCGTATCAGTCATCAAAATCAACTTTTCCGCTCCCAAACCAGCAGCAATTTCCCCCGCCACGGTGTCAGCATTAATGTTGTAAGATTGACCTTTTTCATCCGCCGCCACGCTCGAAACCACCGGAATATAACCGCTGTTCACCAAAGACTCCAAAATCTGGATTTTCACGCCACTGACTTCACCAACAAATCCAATTCCTTCCCGGCCATCTGGACGAGCTTGAATCAGATTGGCATCCTTGCCGCACAATCCCACTGCTTTGCCGCCAGCTTGGTTGATTAACGAAACAATTTCTTTATTTACCTTCCCCACCAAAACCATTTCTACAACTTCCATTGTCGCCGCATCAGTCACCCGCAAACCATCCTTGAATTGCGGCTCAATTCCCAATTTTTCCAGCCAAATATTAATTTCCGGGCCACCGCCGTGAACCACAACCGGACGCATCCCCACGCAAGCTAGCAGCACAATATCCCGAACCACCTTGTCTTTGAGATTGCTATCTTTCATCGCCGCACCGCCATATTTGACGACTATGGTGCGACCGGCAAAGTGTTGAATGTAAGGCAGTGCTTCGGACAGCACCTCTACTCGATTAGTGTCCGAATTCCTAACAAAATCGCTTTGTTTGAGCATGGGTAAATTACAAAAGACTAAAAACTTAATTCTAAACTTTAATGGCTAAAGCACATATTAACAGCCACAAAAATCACTTTTTCCCTTGAAGTTATGGACGCACAGGCTCGATCGCCCTTATTGAGCCCAATCCTCAAAAATTTAATAGGTTTTTTTAATAACCTTATTTAAAATAATGTATTATACCTTATACATTTTTTGCTAAAGTCAAGAAATGTATAACTCCCTTTATTTACTTAACGTTTTATGTTAACTGCTGTCGCCCAAAACTCCGAAAACCTTCAGTACAAGCTACCATCACAGGCTGACTCATCCCCCCGGATGACGGTATTTTGCGATTTAGACGGGCCCATAGTCGATGTGTCCGATCGCTACTATGCCACCTATCAACAGGGATTAGCCGATACTCAAGCAGCTTATCTTGCTAGGGGAATCAACCTCAACCTTCAAATCCTTAGCAAACAGCAGTTTTGGCAAATGAAACAAAACCGAGTGCCCGATGCTGAAATAGCCAAAAGTTCCGGCTTGTCGGGAGAAGAAATTCACGTTTTTCTCGGATGCGTCAGTCAGATTGTCAATCAGCCAGACTTGTTGCACTTAGATCGCATCCAGCCGGGAGTGCAATGGGCGATCGGACTTCTGCACTCCCGCGGCGTGCGGCTGATTTTAGTCACCCTGCGGCCGAGAAATCAAGCGGTTCAACTGTTACAAAATTACGGTTTAGCCCGACTGTTTACCAGCATTCGCGGAACTCAGATGGCGGATGCCGCCTATCACAACTATACAGCCTTAAAAACTGAATTGTTGGCTGAAGTTGCAGAAGAATTTGAATCATCGCTGGGTTCGGCTTGGATGATCGGAGATACAGAAGCAGACATCCTCGCAGGAAAAGCATTGGGAATACCTACAATTGCCGTTACCTGCGGAATTCGCAGCCGCTATCAACTCCAAAAGCACCAGCCTAATTTCATTCTCAGCAACTTGATTATTGCCGTTAATCATTTATTAGGTTCCGGCCACCAAGTAATAGTAGAATGAGTAAAGTTAACAGTCATTAGTTAACAGTTAACTGTTGACGGTTAACTGTTGACTAAGAACTCATGACTGCTCACTAATCACTGACTAAGGCTTTTCTACATTCCGGGTCATTTCCCACAAGCGATTGAGCGGAAAATAAATCACCGGAGCCCAAAGACTGCTGAGAATAGCAGAACACAAAGCCACTCGCTGGTGATAGCTCCAAATTTCCAGTAAAGCCCGATCGCCCATAGTAAAAAATTGCAGCCCCATCACCGTTTCCGCTACCACCGCCATCCCAAACACAATTAACGCGATCGGAATCGGATCTCTCTCAACAATATCTACCGGAATCGACCAGGTTTTCTGCAAAACAACTGTTAGGACTCCTACAACAACTAGACTCACAGCGTGGCTGGGATGAGGAGCCGTCATCGCATCTTGAAGAAACCCCAAAACCAAGCCCATGCTAGCAGCTCCCCAAACTGTACGTTTCCGCTTAATACTCCAAGCTACCAACCAAATTAACAGCCAGTTCGGTCCAATTCCCAGCAATTCCATTCCCGGCATCCGAGTGGGCAATATCAGTATGCACAGCATCACAGATAGAAATGTAACTGCGAAGTTGAGAAATGGGCGCGATCGCGAAGACATCCGAGATAAAGCTTTCATTGTTGCTGTGCTCCCTCAGATGCTGCTGAAGATTGACTCTGCGAATCCTTTGGTTCGGCCTGCTTAGAGTGGGGGTAAACCACCGCCCACTCCAGAGAATTCATCGGTGCAGAGAACTCAACAACAGCTTCTGGAGCCGGAGTTTTATTCATATCCACCGAAACCACTTTTCCCACTGGCAAACCAGCAGGGAACAACTGACTGTAAGAAGAAGTTGAAACCACATCCCCAGGCTTGACATTGGGAACATTCTCAAAAAACTCCATCACAGCCTTATTTCCGCCTTTCCCGCGCATAAAACCCATGTGGCGACTGCGGGTAATTCCCACACCCAATTGACTCGTAGCGTCGCTGACTAACAGCACCAAGCTAGTATTAGGAGTAACGCTGACAACTCTGCCTACTAAACCGCCGGGACCCATCACAGTAAAATCTGTTTTGATGCCATCGTTACTGCCGCGCCCCAAGGTTACTTGCTGCCACCAGTGGTCCGCGCTGCGACCGACAATAGGAGCTACAATCCCTGCTGGTTTCTTAGCCGAAACGTAACCTAAAAGCTCTTTTAGCTTCTGATTTTGATTTTCTAATTCTAATAGCTGCGCTTGCAATTCTTGAGTTCGCGCCGAGATGAGCTCCTCTTGGCCAGAGCCGTTGGCGTGAAACGGACGAGTCACCCAATTGTAAACTTCAAATACTGCCGCACCTTGTGTTTGTCGAACTCCCCAAGCGGCAGTTACAGCTAAACCTAAAAGAGCAATTTGCAGCCGCAGATCCCACCACTTTCGGAATGTATTTTTTAGCATAATTTCACTAATCTAAAATTGTTAAGTCAGGATTTTAGATTTGAGATTGCAGCCGTATTTCTAAATCCACAATCCCAAATTTTTTAACTACATATTACGCGACGACTGCCCGCTGAAAACCCGTTCCAACTGTTTGTTTTCCAATACTCTACCAGTTCCCAAAACCACGCAGCACAGTGGATCGGCTGCCACGTGAGTGACAATTCCTGTTTCGTGACTGATCAGAGTATCTAAACCTTTCATCAGCGCGCCACCACCAGCCAGCATAATTCCCCTGTCAATAATATCTGCTGCTAATTCCGGCGGGGTGCGTTCCAAAGTACGCTTGACAGCTTCCACAATTACTGAAAGCGGTTCCGACATACTTTCGCGAATTTCTGGGCCTTTGATAGTAACAGTTCGCGGCAAACCAGACAGTAAGTGCAAGCCCCGCACTTCCATCATTACGTCGTCATCCTCTGGAGTTGGATATGCAGAACCAACCTGAATCTTAATTTCTTCAGCAGTGCGTTCGCCGATAACCAAATTGTGAACTTTTTTCATGTATTGGACGATCGCCTCATTGAGTTCGTCGCCGGCTACCCGCACAGACTCACTGATCACCGTACCTTGCAAACTCAAAACCGCAACTTCTGTCGTACCTCCGCCTATATCTATAATCATATTGCCAGTCGCCTCAGCAACAGGCAGTCCAGCCCCGATCGCCGCAGCGATGGGTTCATCAATTAACCGTACTTCTCTAGCACCGGCCTGAGTCGCCGCCTCAATGACAGCACGCCTCTCGACTCCGGTGACACCGCTGGGGATGCCAATAATTATCCGCGGCGAAACTAAGCTTCGGCCTTCGTGAACTCTGCGGATAAAAGTCTTGAGCATCAATTCCGCCGTATCGAAGTCTGCAATTACCCCGTCGCGAAGCGGGCGCAGTGCTATGACATTCCCTGGCGTGCGCCCGAGCATTTTCTTAGCTTCTTCTCCAACAGCCAGCGGTATTTTTAAATCTTGGTCGATCGCCACTACAGAAGGTTCCTGCAGAACAATACCTTTGCCCGATACATAAACGAGCGTGTTAGCAGTACCGAGGTCGATACCCATATCTCTAGATAACGAAAATCGATTGAGAAGACCCACTGATTCGTACCCCCCCCAAAAACTAAAATACTATTGTGTGCAATAATGTTGTTACAAAAGTGTAACCGAGGTGGATTCTATTACGTTTTTCATCCTGAGTCTAGTCAGAAATGTACATTGTCGAGCTCAGGTTGAGCGCAGACTCGCCAATCATCCACTATCAATATGTTCTGCTAACTGGGTGTACAATCAGGATGAAGCCTCACAAGCGTTGTTCCAAGTTCAGTTTGGAGGCTAATGCGCGTGTGGACTGTTTAACTACATCACCGATCGACCACATTCCCAAAAAAGTTTATGAGTCTTAATGTTGTGACTTTAGTAGGCCGCGTCGGCGGCGACCCGGACGTTAAGTATTTTGAGTCGGGTACAGTTAAGTGTAGTTTGACGCTGGCAGTGAATCGCAGAACCAAGAACAGCGATCAACCAGACTGGTTCAATCTGGAAATCTGGGGCAAAACAGCGCAGATTGCTGCTGACTACGTTCGCAAAGGCTCTCTAATTGGCGTAACAGGCTCTTTGAAGTTCGATCGCTGGCAAGACCGCAATACCGGTTCAAATCGCTCGAAGCCGGTAATTAAAGTAGACCATTTAGACTTGCTGGGTTCCAAACGCGACAACGAGTCGGGTATGTCGCAACACAACAGCGAATTCTAGCGTTTGGGGAATTTGGGAATTAATATTTGTGAATTGGGTGGGTGCTCGTGACTTCAGAAAAGTTAGAAATTGTTCAAACTGAGTACCAAGCTGGGCAAGTAGCTTTTGAGAGTGGCCGGTATGCTCAAGCTGTGCAGAGTTTAGAAACAGCTACCGGTTTAGTCGATCGAAATTCCCGGTTGGGCGGTGAGGTGCAGATGTGGCTTGTGACAGCCTACGAAGCCTCTGGCAATACAGAAAAGGCGATCGAGCTTTGCCGCAAGCTCACCCGCCATCCCCGCCAAGAAACCCGCCAGCAAGCAAAGCGCTTGCTGTTCATTCTCGAAGCTCCCAAACTCACTATCCCTCCTGAATGGATGGTGAAAATCCCTGATTTGGCAGCTTTAGATGAAAATCAATCAATCAGTTTTCAAGCCAATCCGAACGCTGATATCAAGTACGCTAAACCCAAGCCAGTCGTACCAGAGCCTGTAGATTTGAGTCAGGTTAATACGAAAGATAATAGGTTTATCTGGGTGGCGTTAATTGCGATCGGGCTAATTTTAGGCGGATTATTTCTTAGTTATTAATCATTTTTTCATTCGCACAAACTCTATCTCTAGGGTGCGCCTCGGCGCACGTTACCCCTACTGAGAGAAGTTAAGCAATGCCTTTTAGCAATTATAAAAGTATCAGCGCGGTCGCCAAAGAATTCCAAATTAATTACCTACGGGATAATTTCATTGTCGAAACAGAATTTGCAGTCAGCGACGTTTTTCGGAATGAATTAGAATTGATTTTCAATGAGGGAGTATTTGACAACTCGGAAATCGCCATTTGTGAAAATATCATTTATCCTGTATTAAAAGAAGTTTGGAAAAATTATCGAAGTAATTTTCTCCTCTGGAGTCACCAAACCTTAGTCTATAATGAGAATCTGTGCGTAATTCCAGATTATATATTGGCGAAGCGCTCCCCCCTCGGCACAGTAGTTTTTGACAAGCCCTATTTCATATTAGTGGAAGCCAAGAAAGAGAGCGCATTTGATGAAGGATGGGGCCAGTGTTTGGCAGAAATGATCGCCGTGCAGCGACTTAATAATGAACCCGAACAAACTATCTTTGGTATTGTTTCTAATGGGGCAATGTGGCAGTTTGGCAAGCTCAAATTAGAAATGTTTACTCAAAATAAATTTTTCTATACAATTCAGGACTTAGAGCGACTGTTTGCAGCCGTTAACTATGTTTTTAAACAGTGTGAATTACAATTAGAGGAGAAGGAACAAGTAGGGAACGACACTGATTTAGACACGGATACACGGATTAATTATCGAGCATGAGGCAGGAGTCAGATGTTGAATAGCGATAATTGCTAAAATAAAAAAAAGACCAAACCAGAAAGGCGATTATTGTGAGCGATTCAACCGTAGACCAGATTTTGAAATTGGCCTCTCAGCGCGCCGATGCGGCTGAGGTATACTACCTGTCGAGTCAAGACACGCCCATCGAATTTGAAAACAATCGCCTCAAATCCCTGCAAACCAAAGCACTGCAAGGCGTAGCACTCCGGCTGATTTACCAAGGCAAAATAGGTTTTGCTAGTTCCACGGATTTAACGCGGATAGACGATTTAGTAGATGCAGCGATTCAAACAGCCGAAATCGGCGACCCCGCAGAATTTGAACTCGCCTCCAACTTCCACCTCAAAGGCCCGGAAACCACCTATACTCCGCCCACAACTCAAGAATTAGTCGAAAACGGCAAAAACCTGATCGAGCAAGTTCACGCCTACAATCCCGATATTATGGTAGATGTCGGCTTTCACGTCCGCAGCGGCCGCGTGAAAATTGCCACTACGCAAGACCTGTATGCCGAAAGAAGCAGCCAAATAATCAGCGGCTCGATCTCGGGAAATTTGGTACAGGGAGAAGACTTTATGCAAGCATACAGTTACGACGTAGCGCGCGATCGTCCCCTCGACACCAACAGCATCCTCGAATCACTCCTCGAAAAATACCGCCTCGCCGAACATTCAGCCACCATCACCAGCGGTTCCTACCCAGTATTATTTACCCCCAATGCCGCTGCTAGCACCCTCGGGGGCCTCTTTGATACCATCCTTTCAGGTCAAGCAGTAGTTCAAAAAGCCTCTCCCCTAGCCGACAAAATCGGCGAAACCTTATTTGACGAACGCTTTACCTTTTTTGAAGACCCCACTTTAGGCCCTTCTGCTTGTCCCTTTGACGACGAAGGTACACCCACCACCCGCAAAATCTTGATAGACAAAGGTACTGTCACCGGATTTTATTGGGATCGCAGGTGGGCAGCTCGCGCTGGTGTACAATCAACCGGCAACGGTTTTCGTGGCGGATTGTCTCGCCCAGGCCCTGATTTGACTAACTTTTGCATTTCCCCAGGAAATACCGCCACTCAAGACTTGATTGCTAGCATGGACGAAGGTCTAATAGTAGAGCAGGTTTTAGGTGCCGGTCAGTCCAATCAGTTAGCTGGCGAATTTTCTGTCAATTTGGACTTAGGCTATAAAGTAGAAAAAGGCAAAATTGTGGGTCGCGTCAAGAATACAATGGTGGCAGGCAGCATTTTTGAAGCCTTTAAAAATTTGGCAGATTTGAGTAGCGAAGCCGAATGGGTAGGCGGTGCAGCCTATTTGCCGAGTATGCTGTTTCAACAGTTGGGTGTAGCTTCGAGGCAATAAGTTCAGTGCGGTTAATTCCAGGTAAGGCCGACACTGCTACCCGCAAAATGTTAGCACTCACCTCAAAAAAACCCGGTTTCTGCCACAAATCCTCTATGAAATCGCCCTTCGACCGCCCAGAAACCGGGTTTTTGGTAAGCGGTTCGTAAGTCTCGACGTGCAAAACAAACATAGAAACCGTGTCGGCAATTCAACGGTTTGCTAATTCATGCAAATAGGTAAAAACAGGGAAAAATTTATAATGAAAGAGCCAAATGTCAAGGATGGAACTGGGAAGAAGAAAAAGCACTTTTTCTTTCTTTTACCTTTGGTTTTTTGCCTTTTAAATCTAGTGACTGGATGCGTTCAGTACGATGTCGGGGTTAACTTTGAGAGTCAAACTCGCGGCGAAATTGTGCAGCACATTAAACTGGGGGAAAGGTTGACGAGCTTCAGCGGCGAAACTGTTGCAGAATGGTTGAAAAGCGTAGAACGCCGGGTGAGGTTGCTGGACGGAAAAACTAAACGGGTTTCCCCCACAGAAGTTCTAGTGAGGATTCCTTTTAATAATGGAGCCGAGTTGCAAGACAAGTTCAACCAATTTTACAATCCGATCGCACAAACCGCAAAATCTCGGGTCGCAAGTCCGCTAGAAACCGATTTGCCTAAGTTTGAATCTCACCTGAATGTCAAGCAGAATAATTTGTTATTGGTGCTGCGAAATCGGTTGAGTTTGGAATTGGATTTGCGCTCTCTTTCACTGCTTTCTTCTAATGGCAGTCTGCTGCTGAGTCCGGGGGGACTTTTGGAACTAGACTTTAGCTTGAACACGCCTTGGGGCGCAAAAAGTATTGAAACAGTCGCCGGTGCGCTGGTTCCCGAAAGCTATCAGCAGGGAAAACAGTTAGTTTGGAAGCTCAAACCCGGAGAAGTTAACTATTTGGAGGCGATATTCTGGATTCCCAGTCCCGTAGGAATTGGGGCCCTGATTATTGCCTTATTTGTAGCTGCGGGCATTGCTTTGAAATATCAAATATTGCCAGCACTCTTAATCGGCAAGAAACCCCAAAACATCGGTCAAACCTAAAGAGGATATGTCCTGCAGTGGCGGGTTAACCAATCTCTTCAATCAAGTCTCACAGTTCCAATAAACCCGCCCATCCCCGGATATTATGGTTAATTGACCAGATTTGAGATTATCAAAAAAAAATGATAACATCTGTCAAAAAACAGTTGACAAAGGGTCAAGAATTTACTTAACCTGAATTGAGAATTAGGAACAGAGAAAATGCGAGCGCTAAATTTCTTCTTCATCTTTCTGATTTGCTTGGCTCTAGTATTTTTCAGTATCGAAAATACACAGCCCGTCGCGATTCAAGTTATCGAAGGCGTCCAAGTTAAAGCTCCGCTGTGCGTAGAACTAATTGTAGCGACCGGATTAGGGGCAACACTAGCTTGGCTGTTCAGTCTGTGGTCGAGACTGCAGCGAACCCTCGCGTCGCGCCAACAACTCCGCCAAGTTCGCGAAAAAGAGCAGCGGATTCAGGAATTAGAACAAAATCTTGAACGCTATAAAGCCGAAGTAGAAGTCAAACAACCTTTGTTAGAAAGTGCAGAACCGATAAGTTTAGAAATAGCAGCCATTGAGGACACAACTGCTGAAATAACCGCCAATTAATTTGATATGCTCTCTCGTTTTCTCAGAGGCAAAATCTAAAATCTAAAATCTAAAATCGAATGGCCGTTTCCCGAGACCAAGATGGCTTAGAAACGATTTCAGAGGGGATCGCAATTTTAATTGACCTAGCGGAACGGGGAGAAATTGATCCTTGGGACGTTAAGGTAATTGAAGTGTTCGATCGATGTCTGAGCAAGCTTACGAACGCCTCCGATGCAGATCAGAGTAAGGATTTCTCCGATTTGTCCCACTCCGGCCAAGCGTTTTTGTACGCTTCAATGCTGGTGTTGCTCAAAGCAGAAAGTATCGTCCTCTCCGAACCCCCCCCTAATCCCGACTCTGCCGAGGAGGCGACGCTAGAAGACGCAGAGCGCTCAGGCGGGCGACACTTGCCGCAGCATTTAGAGCGGCAATTGCGCCGTCGCGGTGTAGCTCAACTACCGCAAAAACGCCCGGTGACTCTCCCAGAACTGATTGAGCAGTTGCAGCTAATGAAAGCAGCAATGGAGCAGACTGTGACCCCCCGGCGCCGCCCTACCTCAAAAATGCGATCGCAAGCGGCCCAGGCTATCTTTGAGCTAGCTCACCAAGAAAATCTCGTAGAAACTGCTAGTGAACTCGAACGGTTTCTGGCTCAGCGGGGTTCGGAAATTGACGAGGGTTGGCTGGACTTGGACAAATTGCTAGAGCTCTGGCACCATAACGATTTGCACTCTCCTGTAAACCCAGAATCCCCGGTATCGACTGAGGAAGTTCACTTGCCAAATCATGACCGCGTGGGTATTTTTTGGGCCTTGTTGCTGCTATCGGCTCAGTCTAAAGTAGAGTTGCTTCAAGAGGAGTTTTACCAAGACCTCAAAATCCGCGCGCTTTGAGCTTGCAGGGTATTAGGTTCTCGGGGGAAACTAATAACTATGCCACTGCGTCGGTTAAGATTCCAGACAGAATCTTGCTCTATGGCATTCTGTTGCTGAGTCCCGAATGCGGAGAGCGGGAGTGTGAAGTTCTTGCTGATTCCCGATACCTGGTTTCTTAAATCCAGGTAAACTCGGAATAAATGATTGATAGCCTGGTACGATGTCGCCTATAAACAGGTCAGGATTTTGCTGTGCTCGATCGATTCAACGATCGCAACCGCTAGCATCTAATTGTTGAGTTTATATCAATTAACAGAGGGTTGAGGAAGTTAATAATGAAAGCGATGATTCTGGCGGCCGGTAAAGGCACTCGCGTCCGTCCCATTACTCAGACAATACCCAAACCGATGATTCCCATCCTGCAAAAGCCAGTGATGGAGTTTTTGGTCGAATTGCTCCGCCAGCACGGATTTGACCAGATTATGGTCAACGTTTCCCACCTGGCAGACGTGATTGAAAACTACTTCCGCGACGGTCAAAAGTTTGGGGTACAAATTGCCTATTCTTTTGAAGGGCGAATTGAAGAGGGAGAAATGATTGGAGAGGCTCTCGGCTCGGCTGGTGGCATGAGGCGAATTCAGGACTTCTCGCCGTTTTTTGACGATACTTTTGTGGTGCTGTGCGGCGACGCTTTGATTGACTTGGACTTGACTGCTGCTGTGAAGTGGCACCGCGAAAAAGGAGCGATCGCTACTATTGTTATGAAATCGGTTCCCCGCGACGAGGTTCCCAGTTACGGAGTGGTGGTAACAGACGAGTCTGGCAAAGTTAAAGCTTTCCAAGAAAAACCTTCTGTAGAAGAAGCTCTGAGTACCGACATTAACACTGGTATTTATATTTTTGAACCGGAAATATTCAAATACATCCCTTCGGGTGAGGAATACGATATCGGTTCGCAGTTATTCCCCGCGCTAGTAGCAGAAGGCGCCCCTTTTTACGGGATTAGCATGGACTTTGAGTGGGTGGATATCGGCAAAGTTCCTGACTATTGGCGGGCAATTCAGAGCGTGCTCCTGGGACAAGTTAAAAATGTTTCGATTCCGGGAATTGAAGTACGCCCCGGCATTTACGCTGGTTTGAATGTAGCTGTTAACTGGGATAAGGTTGATATTACTGGGCCTGTTTACATTGGCGGGATGACAATCATTGAGGATGGAGCAAAAATTATCGGCCCGACAATGATCGGCCCAAATTGTTGGCTTTGCAGTGGCGCCACTGTGGAAAACAGCGTGATTTTTGAGTATTCCCGTTTGGGCCCGGAGGTGCGGTTGGTTGACAAACTGGTGTTCGGGCGCTACTGCGTTGATAAAACCGGGGCTGCGATCGATTTGCAAGCGGCGGCTCTCGATTGGCTGATTACTGACGCTCGCCAAGTTTTACCCACTCAACACGGAGAAGAGCGGCGGGCGATATCTGAAATTCTCGGTCATGGTGCATAATTGCTAATTGGCAATTGCTAATTACTCAAGGTAAGGTGCGCTAGGCGCACCCTACTTTTACATTTATGATCTCAGCTTTTAATTCTGGTAATGTGCTTAGGTTGCACCCTACATTTTAAGACTGAAGATAAGTATATTGGCTGAGACTCCGCTCGTAATTTTGCAGCAAAAGTTGGGCCTCGGAAAGAGTAATTTTATTTTGCTGCAAAGCTGCTTCTGTCTGACGGCGGATGCTTTCAACCAAATTTTCTGAATCGTACTGTACGTAGCTGAGGACTTCTTTCATAGTGTCTCCTTTCACAACGTGTTCGATATGATAGCCAGAAGGTGTTAGCTGAATGTGAACTGCATTTGCATCGCCGAATAAGTTGTGAAGGTTGCCCATAATTTCTTGATAAGCACCTCCCAAAAATAGCGCCAAATAGTAAGGTTCTCCAGGTTTGAGAGTATGCAGTTCCAAAACCGACTTCACATCTCGCAAATCAATAAATTGGTCGATTTTGCCGTCGCTGTCGCAGGTGATATCGGCTAAAATACCGCGCTGAGTTGGTTCTTCTTCGAGTCGGTTAATGGGCATAATAGGGAACAATTGGTTAATTGCCCAACTGTCTGGTACTGACTGGAAAACAGATAAGTTGATGTAATAAATGGACGCCATCACCTTTTCTAGGTCTTCCAAATCCTCCGATACATATTGTTTTTGCCGCGCGATCGCCTGTATTTTATCGCAGCAAGCCCAGTACAACTGTTCGGTTTTCGCCCGTTCCGCCATTCCCAAATAGCCTAAGTTAAATAAACTGACTGCTTCTTCCTTGAATTGGATAGCATCGTGATAAACTTCTTGGTAATTTTCGGGACTGATAGATTGGTAAATTTCGTAGAGATTGCGCGGAATTTGGTGCGCGTTTTCATCTACTGGTTCGGGTACTTCTCTGGGGACATCGCTAGTACCGAGTACATCAAAAACTAACACTGATTGGTGAGAAGCGATCGCCCGCCCGCTTTCGCTAATGATAATTGGAACCGGGATTTTGCGCTCGTCGCAGGCATCTTTCACTCCCGCTACTACGTCGTTAGCGTAGTTTTGCATATTGTAGTTTTTGGAAGCGTGGAAGTTTGTTTTAGACCCGTCGTAGTCAACGCCGAGTCCACCGCCTACGTCCAAGTAGTTCATATTAGCTCCCAATTTAGCTAATTCTACATAAATGTGGCTGGCTTCTCGAATGGCATCTTTGATGACACTAATTGAGGAAATTTGAGAGCCGATGTGGAAGTGCAATAACTGCAAACAATCGAGCATTCCAGCTTTTTCTAGTTCGCCGACTGCACGGATAATTTCAGGAATTGTCAAGCCAAATTTTGCCCGATCGCCCGTGGAACCTCCCCAGCGGCCAACGCCTTTGGTAGTGAGTTTTGCTCGCACTCCCAAAATCGGTTTAATTCCTAATGCTTTGCTCGCGGCGATTGCGAGTTCTACTTCCTCTATTTGCTCCAGTACAATTACGGAAGTTTGCCCTAGCCGCTGCGCCAAAATAGCAGTTTCGATGTATTCGCGGTCTTTGTAACCATTACAAATTAACAAAGCGCCTGGGTTTTTTAAGGTCGCCAAAGCTATCATTAATTCCGGTTTGGAGCCGGCTTCGAGCCCGAAGTGATGGGGTTGACCGAAACGCACCAAATCTTCAATTAATTGTCGGTGCTGGTTGCATTTAACTGGAAAGACACCGCGATAGACATTTTTGTAATTGTACCGAGCGATCGCTCTGGCAAAACACGAATTTAAGCGCTCGATCCGGTCTTCCAAAATATCAGAAAATCGAATCAGCAGGGGCAAAGCCAAATTTCGCTGTTTCAGGGATTCTACCAGTTCGCACAAGTCGAGGGAACCGCCGCGATCGCCCTTGGGAGAAACTGTAACGTGACCGGCTGCATTGATCGAAAAATACGGTTCGCCCCAACCTTGAATGCGGTAGAGTTTTTCACTATCTTCTATTGTCCAAGATTTTTGTGGCAGTTGAGCCGCCGTTACCAAAGCACTGTCTGGTGCCGCCAAACTCGTGACTGTTGGCGAGTGAGTCGATAACGGATCGAGATCGGAGAAAGCAGCGGTGGCTGGGGAACTCATAAAAATACTCGGTAAGTGGGAAACTCACTGGCTTGAGCCAAGAGAGGAAAACGGCGCGGCGATTTCTATCGCCTTGAATCCCCTTGCGGGGTTGGAGAGGTATGATTGCCTCTCCAATACGGGGTATGGTTGCCCCGTCTCCCTTTCGGGGTAATGTTCGCTTCGCCAAGGTTATAAAGGCTTGTCACGCTTACAGCACTGTCTCAGTGACTTTAAGACTGTTTAACTGTAAACAACAGAGCGGAAAACTAGCGTCGCATTCTCCGGTGTTATGACCTGAATAACGTAGTCAGCTAAGACTTAGGCTGGTCAGCACAGCTTGCTTGATCTCTCTTACAAGCTCAGTGGCTTTAGCCCTGAGTTACTGACCTTATCGGAAACCTCTTTTAGGAGTGGTCAAATAGATAGTTTATCGCATATATCCGGTTTCCTGATGCAGTTGAAAAATCACTTTGGCTACACGGGCCGGCGATTTTAGATTTTAGATTTTAGATTTTAGATTTTAGATTTTAGATTTTAGATTTTAGATTTTAGAATTGACTCTACAGATGGATGAAGGTGGGGGATTGAACTAAAATCTCAACCGTAATAGCTCTGCTGGACTCCCTTCTTCAAGCAAGTATCCGTATGTAGGTGAACTCTGAAACCGGGTTTCTGAGTTCACCTGCACCAAGAGAGTTGTCGGACGATCGCTCGCCCGACACACACTAACCAAAAATCACCTCCGGCGGCGCCATGTCAGCCCCCATCATCCATCCCCCGTTGCTAGACTTCTTCAAGCCCGGTTGAGGTGCTTTTTCTGGGGTCTTCTGAGCCGGTGCAACTGAGGCTGGCGGTTTCACCTGCGGTTGAGGTACTGCCTGTGCTCCTGGCACCACGGGTTGCTGCGACAGCCAACCCAAACCCCCTACAGCCCCAGCCATCAAAGCGGTGTAGCCGATGTACAAATGCACCGGACGCATTTGAAAGCCTTCGCTTGAGTCGGAATCGGAAACAGACACATACATACTGGGAATTGGAGTCGGAGCGGGTTTGGGCAAAGCATTCGCCATAGCGCTGCCGTCTAGTCCCAAGGCGTCGCCGAGTCTGCGGATAAAACCTCTAACGTAAATATCTTGGGGCAGTTTGTCGATTTCCCCATTTTCGATCGATTCGATGTGGTGCAGTGGCACGAGAGTTTGACTGTGGAGTTGCTGCAGGGATAGGGAGCGAACTTGCCGTCCCTTACGCAATTCTCTACCCAACTCCCGCAGGCACTCTTCTCGCTCTTGAACTGCTTTTGCTGCTTCTTCTTCCTTGGTGAGTTTTTTCGGCTTCTTGGGAAAACCGAACCCTGGGAAGGATTTTCCGGGGACGGTGACAGTTGCAGGTGGAGCAGACTCGACTTTAATTTCGTCTTGGGGCGCTTGTTTGCTGTCTTCAGAAGTGTTAGTGTCTCGATCGGAATTTTCTGTGTCGGACTCGGTTTGGGGCGGCGCTTCCACACTAGCGCTGCGCCAATAGAAGACAGGAGCAGCTACTGGTGGCTCCAATTCTTGAATTTCTGTCACGGTATCAAAGGCGGGACTTAAAGCAGGAAAACTCTGTTCGGCTACTTGCGGTTCAATTTTGTTTTGTTTGGGAAATCGGTCAAATGCGAGCTTGACGGCTTCTCTGCTAACTGCTCTAATTAAAATTTCGGCAGCGGAGGCTGCTTCGCCCAACATTGTTTGCAGGCTTGCTAGAGCTTGGCTATAGGTGTCGCTACAGAGGAGTTCAGTTTCTATTTGACCTAGGACAGAACGAAAACTTTCTTGAGAAATTTCAATAGTTGGGTGATCTGTCACCCCAAAATAAGCCTCGGGTTTCAGTGCCATGATATTCATGTTGTCTTAGTAGAAGGTATCTGAGTACGTTCTTCGACAGGTTGGCAGTGATTCCGGATGTGGGTTGGGGGAGAGTGGGAGAGTGGGGCATCGGGCATCGGGCATCGGGCATCGGGCATTGGGCATCGGGCATCGGGCATCGGGCATCGGGCATCGGGCATCGGTTGCCCCTCACCAATAACTATTGTTTGTGGATGCGATCGAGCAAAAAAAGAGCCCCGAAAATCCCGACAAAATGGGCAACAGTGGCGTGAGTATTGGCGAGTACCACAAATATATCTAGGGGCTGAATAAATCGGCCCAAATCAACTGCGGCACCGAACAAGGCTTGCGGTTGAGCTAGAGATTTGGCTAAAAGCGTGCCGCTGATGGCTTCTGCGCCGATCAGCGTCAGTACCATTCCCGATAAGTTGCTCCAAAGTGCCAGCCGCACTTCTTTGATGGTGTCTGCTTTTTTGGGACGGACAGCGTTAGCGGGCGATCGCAGTTGTCTCGACAAGCGGGTGAAGCGGAAAGAGCGATATACGCTGTAAGCGAGTACGGCCAGCCCGCAAATGGCAAAAAATACGCCGCCGCCCGTGCCGGCACTCGTTGAACCCGCAGCGGCGGTAGCCCTGGGGATGGCGAAGGGGATGGCAAAGAGCAAAATGATCGCCGCTACCACCCCTAGCACTACCTGTACCCAGAAGCAAACCCAGCCTGTTGTACGAAGGGCAAAGGCTACTCGCTGTACGGCGACAGGAAGCTTATCGTTATCTAACTGATTAGTCATATTTTGAGCGGGTATAATTAATTGGCATTACTTGGCAGCAGTTTTTTCTCTTCGGGGACGGTTGACGGCGGTTAACCCTCTTTATAATAGAAGTAGCAATGTTTAAGATTTGTAACTAACATTGGATTTCACATTTGAATAGCGTCGATCGCCAGGTACCCAAAGCAATGACACAACTACAACCCACCGTTACTCCCAAACTGGAACAGCCAAAGTTTGGTTTCAACAGCTACGCGGAACGCCTTAACGGTCGAGCCGCGATGATCGGTTTTTCTTTAACTTTAATTATCGAGTATGTCACAGGCCAGGGCTTGCTGTCCTGGTTAGGTCTCAACTAATTTTAGCAACGGCGCGGTCAGCGTTACACTTTGTCTTGACTCTTCCGGCAGCGGGTGTGACTTCTGCTGACCGCGACACATTCGGGAATTGATTAAAATATTAATTACAAAGAAGCCCAGCGACTTTTCTGCCGAGAGAGATCTGTTCCCGAATGCAATAGCCGGCTTTTGGAGGTGTATATGGGGTGGAATTTTGATTTGACAAGCTTGGCAATTTTGCCTCGCTCCCGTACAATTCCCCACAGGCGAGAAGATTAATTTAGGTGAAGCTAGTCTTTGAGCTAGAAATCCCGATCGTTCCGCCAACTCTAAGTTTTAGAGCTTGTAAATAAATATAGAACAGAGTAAAACCAAATGAATGCTTCGTGGACGCGACTTTTGAGGTCAGCTTACCGTAGAGAACCAATTACCAGCTTTGTTGTGACAGTGGGCGTTGTCGATGCAGCCATCGGCAGCATCGGTGCGAGTGGCTCTTTATTGGCTTTTGGGCTTGGCACCGCTGGGGTGGCGATGGCTCTCCGCTGGTGGCAATCTTACCGCTCTGGAGCCGAACAACCCGCACCTGCTCCCGAATACTATCTTCCTCCTCAGTCTTCTAGACCTCAGTTGCCCGTGCTTAATGTGTCTAAAAAAAATCCTCCTTATTAAGATTACGGGGCAATGGTGACTGGGCGATGTGCCGATCGACTCCCTGGATCTGAGGCACTAAAAGATAGGGCAAGAAAGTCTTTCGATCTTGGATGCTTGGTTTATGAATATTTCTGTTGCCGAGAAACTGTACAAAATTGGCTCTGTAGCTGCCTGTAGTGGTTTGTCGGTGAAAACTGTTCGTTACTATGAGGAGATGGGCTTGCTGTCTCCTGCGGTAAAGCGATCGCCCGCTGGTTATCGCTTGTTTGGCGAAACGGTATTTAACAGGTTGGCGTTTATTAAACGATCTCAGACTCTGGGTTTGAGCCTTCAGGAGATTAAGGATATTTTACAAGTTCGCGATCGGGGGGAGTTGCCTTGCTCTGAAGCGAAGCAGCATCTAACGGCTAAGGTAGAGGAAATTTCCGTGCAAATTGCAGCCTTAGAAACTTTGAAAAGGGAGTTGCAAGGCATTCTCAACTGCTGGCAAGAGCAACCCTCGCAGGCGAGCATTACTCGCACGATTTGTCCGAACATTCAGCGGGATTGAGCAGCAGAAAGATACAAAAAAAGGGAAGGAATTATCGGTTTCCTTCCCTTGATGGTTTTGTTGGTGGTTTTGTTGGTGGTTTTGTCGATCGTGTTGAGCTTTTAACTGTTTTCGCAGAGTTTGCTGTTGCTTTTTGAGTTGCCGAGCCCTGGCTGAGCCGCCTTTACCTTTGGAGTTTCTACCCTCGCTGCGAGGAGACTCCCAACTTTTTAGTCTCATGTTTTTCATTCTATGCACTACTTCTATACTACACCGCCAGATTTTCACTGTCAAGTATTTTTTAGAGCGATATTTCCTAGTGTCAACTTTTGACTGATGGGGATTTGCTACAGACATAGCGATGCTGCGCCCATTGCCTGCGGCTGGTTACGTCTACAGGCTTTTTGACAATTTGGGATGTAAGGGCGATCGCATGATTTAATTAATCATACTGGTATGCTCAGTAATTAATTAATGAGTGGAATTAATCGCCAAATCACCCTTGACAGCAGGCACATTGCTAAACACTTGCCAGACACGCCACAAATGAGAAGACTGCTTAATAAAGGACGTGCTGCTCATATTTTTAACGATGAGGCTACTATGAATCAGGTAGATCAAGCCATAATAGAAGATGGAGAATTTACAGGTACGATTCGGGGCTACGATCGTTATGGTATGTTTTTTGCTTAATCAATTGGTTATAGAGTTGACCCGGAGCGTAGCCGTCTTTTACTTTACTACGGAGAGATAAAAGTTGATGCAGAAAACCGATACCACGTTACGCCTCGAAGCCGATTTAGTGAAGAATAACTGGGAATTTACAGAGGTATGGATCGATCCAAATCTTTCACCGCCTTATCTGCTTTTGTTACTAAGTGACGCTGAGGGAAATTGTCGGATATACGATCCGGCTGAGGGTTATAAAGTTGTGTTTTCTAGTCAGAGTTATGATGAGGCGCAGTATTGGCTTTTAGAGGATGAGTATGAACCCGTAGAAGGGCGGCTGAGTGTGTCGGAGTTAGCTTGAATAATTCATGTAGGGGCGATCGCGCTTTTGGACAATTTGGGATGTAAGGGCGATCGCCTTTCCCTAAAAACAGTTTTTTGATTAAATAATCATTAGGTTAGCTTTAACAGTGAGAAATTTATCTATATAGCTATGATAGGAAATTTTGTTTTTTTTTAGCTCCAATATCTTAATGCTTTATCGTATGCTTTCATTACTATTTCAGAATTGCTATGTAGGAAATGATGCCGGGTATAGCACTCACATGAGAAAATATCATTCCTAAATAAAGATGATGACATTATCGTACTAGAAATCCCTATTTTTCCGCATTCACGACAGGTTGCCCAATAATGGTTCTCTGAATCATATATTATAGAATCTTCTTGACCTAAAGAACCTGTGCAAGCCAAAAAAAGAACTGAGTATGTCCAGCCATACCCTAGAACCAATATGTCTTTCGCATCATCAGAAATAGGCCAAGCGAATCCACCCTGGTCTAAGTATACTAGGTCGCCAGTTTCACCAGCTAATTGTAAACATTTCAACTCTGCTTTCTCTTCGCGTGCAATTTTTGCATTAGGCTTAATCTCGACCCATAAAGCTAAATCAGATATCCAAAAATCAGGTGTATATTGATTTCCATCTGGAAACTTAAACGTCAGTGGTTCGTACTCCCATTTCACTCCTAGCTCATCCCAGAAGACTGCCCATTGAGCCTCTAATTTAGATCTGAATCTCACTCCCTTGTACATAGTTTGTATTGCTTCTATATCTCTAGCCATCTTGTATTCCCCTTAGTATTCTATAGGACTGCTATTTTCTATCCTGTCTCCATTGAACTAATTTTCCGAAAGAGAGCGTAGTTTTCAATACTACAATTAGTTTATAATTCCCCAAATTAGTTCAGTTAGCTTTACGCTATTGAGATGATAACATCTAAAATGAAAATAATCGCAATCAGGTTTACCAGTACCTTATGGATCACAAATTAGACTATCACCACCTTTTGCATAGCACTCTTGTATCATTTTTGGCCTTTGGTTCTCAAATTGTTCACGCACATCCGAACTCACCACCCTCGAAAACTGGATTTTAGGCCGCACCCGCCTCATCACCATTTTAGGCTTATCCGGTATCAGGGTAAGAGCATCTCAATCATGCTTGACAAAAGCACTTGAGAATTTGCATCATATAGTCATTATTCATCGCAGCCCGTTTTCTTTTTTGTCGCAAGCTACGTTTGAGAGTTGTTTCTTGATTGACAGCATTAAGTGCCATCCGTCTTACTAGAGCAAAATTCTGAGGGCTGTTTAACGAACGAATACGACATTTATCTTCATTAAAAGTAACATCTAAACTCCAATGCATTTGGTTCTCAATGCTCCAATGTTGACGAATAACACGACCATTAATCGGTGCATCTACTGGTAACGAACTTAAGTAAAAATGCACTTCACGAGTGGTTTTATTCCAAAGATGACGGATTCTTTCGACCATCACAATAGTCCGAAGACCTGCCCATTGTTCTTGCTTATAAAGTCCTCCTAAAGATGCAACTGATACCGCCCAGACTTTTCTGGTTTCGATGCGATGATGTTCCTTTTCGGTTCGGGAATCATAGCTCACTTCAATTCCCATGAATTTCTGAGTTCTTGCGATATTAAACCAGTCTTTTACTTGATTATAAAGAGTAGGATGATTGCTTTTTAATGCCAGGACATAATCCGCTCTTTTCTGACGAATAAGTCGCACAATTTCGGTTTGAGTTCCCATCGCATCAATGGTGATAATCGCTCCCGTAATGTCGATTAATTCTAGCAAGGCAGGGATAGCTGTGATTTCATTAGAATGGTCTTCCACTTTGACTTGTCCGAGTACCAAACGCTGTTCACTCGCCCAAGCTGTCACTAAATGTAGGTTTTTTAAACCTTTTTCTCTGTCATAAGAGCCTCGTAAACTTTTTCCATCTATTGGGATAATTTCTGATGAAACTGAACCCATAATTTTTTGAAGCCATTGGGATAACTTCTCTTCTAATATTTTAGGGTCTAACTTTTCAAATACAAGGGCGGAATGTGTCATCGCTCGGAATTCCATTGGGTAATTCTAAAAATTCCTCTAACCATTCTTGCTTACTGAGTCCGTAATTTTCTATGTCTTCCCATCCATCGGCTCCGGCGATTACAGCTAATATGGTGATGATGAGAATGTCTTTAAGTAAGTGTTGTTTGGTTCTGTCTACTCTGGGATCTTGTATGTTATCAAAATAAGTTGATAAGCTCGCTTGTAAATGTTCGACGGATATTGGTTGAGTCCGATTATTCTGCTTCTTTGATTTTTGGGTTGGCGAAACAGGAGCAAATCCTTTTTTCATTGACTTTTCCTCACCAGTCATGACGAATGATTAAGAAACATTATATAACCACTAATCACTAATGCCAAATCGTATATATTGCCCTTTTTGTCAAGTACAATTTATACCAAATTAGATGAGCTTACCCTGTATCCGGTATTGGCAAAACCGCCCTTACACTCCAACTAATCCCACAAATTCAACACGAATTCGATTGCATCATCTGGCGAAGTCTCCGCAACTCTCCACCGCTGGCATCACTCCAAACCGACTTAATTAAATTCTGTAGGGGCGGTGCCCCCGTGCCCGTTCCCTCTCCCGAAGAAAGGGCAACCACGGGGGGATTGCCCCTACTAGAATATTTACGATCGCACCGCTGTCTCATCATCCTCGATGATATCCAAACCATTTTCAGCAGCCAACAACTCGCAGGAAATTACCAACCTGGATATGAAAATTACGGCGCATTCTTCAAACAAATAACAGAATCATCCCACAACAGTTGCCTCATCCTCATGAGTTGGGAAAAACCCAGAGAAATAGCCGCCTTAGAAGGCGAAAACCGCCCCTGCAAATCGCTGCAACTTAACGGCTTAGGCCCCGAAGCACAAGAAATATTCAGAGAAAAATGTTTAGCAGAACCGGAGAAATGGTCAAAACTGATCGACCTTTACCGAGGCAATCCCTTATGGTTAAATATAGTTGCCACATTGATTCAAGACTTATTCGGCGGTAGCGTTTCCGAATTCCTCTCCTATGATACCCTATTCTTAGGAGACTTAGAATCACTCCTGCACCAGCATTTCGATCGCCTAACCGCATCCGAACAACAGGCGATCGCATGGCTAGCCCATACCCCCGAACCAGCCGACATCTCAAAAATACCAGAAAACCTGCAACTATCACCGCCAGAACTCTTGAAAGTCATGCAATCTTTAGGACGACGGTCATTAGTTGAAACAGTAAAACAAAACGGGCGATCGCACTTTACGATCTGGCCAGTAATCAGAGAGTATATAACAAACAAAAAATGAAAATCGCCACCTGGAACGTCAACTCAATCCGCACCCGCATAGAACACGTTACTAGCTGGTTGCAAACAAACTCCCCAGACGTTCTCTGCCTCCAAGAAACCAAAGTCACAGACAAAGACTTCCCTCTAGAACCCTTCATCAACCTCGGCTACAACTGCTACATTTCTGGTCAAAAATCCTACAACGGCGTCGCCATTCTCAGCCGATCGCCCCTAACGCAAATCAGCACCGGATTTGCCCCCATTCTCGGCGATGAAACCGCAGGTATTTTTGACGAACAAAAACGCCTAATAGCGGGGATTATAGACGATATTTGCATTATTTGCGTATACGTTCCCAACGGTTCCGAAGTCGGCAGCGAGAAATATGAGTACAAACTAAAGTGGCTCAAACTGCTGCAAGAATACCTCAAAATAGCACTAGACAAATCCCCTAAATTGTGCATTTGCGGCGACTTCAACATCGTCCCGGACGATCGAGATATCCACAATCCCAAAGCCAATGCTAACTCTGTCGGCTTGTCGGTTGCCGAACGCCTCGCACTAACAGAAATCATAGAATTAGGATTAAACGACCCCTTTCGCAAATTCACCACAGAAGGAGGTCATTATAGCTGGTGGGACTACCGCGCCGCCGCATTTCCACGCAACAACGGCTGGAGAATCGACCACCATTATCTCAGCCCTCCCCTGTACGAACAAGCAAAAAACTGTACAATAGACATTGCTCCCAGAAAATTAATCAAACCCAGCGACCACGCCCCCGTAATTGTCGAAATTTGATTTATGAGTTATAAATAAAACTAAGGCAAAAGAAACCCGGTTTCTACCATAAATCTTAGGTTTAGCAACGATAAATTTAAGAAGCCAGGTTTCTCGATCCT
The DNA here is from genome assembly GCF_036705385.1 of Microcoleus sp. B3-A4. Classification (NCBI taxonomy): domain Bacteria; kingdom Bacillati; phylum Cyanobacteriota; class Cyanophyceae; order Oscillatoriales; family Microcoleaceae; genus Microcoleus; species Microcoleus sp. B3-A4. The sequence goes on from NZ_JAUBUI010000001.1 coordinate 124,659, forward strand.
ATGCGTAAGTCCCGATCCAGTTAATAACAACCAACAACTAAAAATCATGTTCTTAGTAACCGGAGCAACAGGCGCACTAGGCCGCCGAATTGTACGAGAAATCAGACAGCAAGAAAAGCCTGTCCGCGCATTCGTTCGCCTCGCATCTCGCTACTCAGAACTAGAAAACCGAGGCGCCGAGATTTTTATCGGCGACTTAAAACAAGACAAAGATATTAAAAAAGCCTGCCAAGGAGTGCAATACATCATCAGCAGCCACGGCACCGGCGGCGACGTTCAAGCAGTACACTACCGCGCTAACATAGAATTGATCGACTGCGCCAAAGAAGCCGGAGTGCAGCACTTTGTCTTTGTTTCGGTACTGGGAGTCGATCGAGGATACGAAGATTCCGCAGTATTCAAAGCCAAGCGAGAAGTTGAAAAATACCTGCAAAACAGCGGATTGAATTATACAATCTTGCGGCCTGCCGGTTTTGCTTCCAGCTTGTTACCCCTAGCAGAAAGATTTCGAGAAACCGGACTTTACCTGCTGATTGGCGACGGCAAAAACCGCACCTCTGTTGTCAGTACCGACGACTTAGCAAAGATTGCAGCAGACTCGCCAACCGTCGAAGGCGCCCGCAACCAAATTCTGCGAGTCGGTGGCCCGGATGTGCTGACAAGGGATGACATTCCCCGCATTTTTGGACGCATATTCAATCGCGAACCGATGGTAATCAACCCGCCGCTGGTTGTGTTTGACGGTTTGAGAAATGCGTTGGGTTTATTGAATCCTCAAGCTCAAAAAGACTTAGGAACTTTGCGGGTATTGCTGGGTAACGAGTATTTCTGCACTCCCGAAGAAGTACAAAACTTGGAATCAACCTACGGCATGAGAATGGAATCCTTAGAAAGCTTTCTGCGGCGCAATTTGAGCGTCTAAAGTGCTGCTAGTAATTCTCGTTACCAGGCTCTGCCTGGTAATGAATATCGGGAGGCTCTGCCTCCAAATTCTTGTCTCATTTTAATGGAGGCAAAGCATCCCGATATGCGTCTCCCGGCTCTGCATGGAAACGAACAAAATGTAGCGCCAAATCGCAACTGGAAAGCATTTAAGCAGAAATAGGTAGTGGTTCAGCACCAATATAGCTCGTAACTGCGATCGGCGGAGAAGTCGGCTTAGCAATCAAATAACCTTGAACAAAAGTTGCTCCCCGTTCCCGCACCCACTCAAACTCCTCCAAAGTTTCCACACCTTCAGCAACAGTTTTAATTTCTAATTGAGCAGCAATTTCTAACATCTTTTCCGTAATGAGTGCCTTATAATAATCTTGATGGACGTTGCGAATCAATTGCATATCCAACTTAATAAAATCGGGACGCAGTTGGTGCATCAAATTTAAATTAGAAGAACCGCTGCCGAAATCGTCCAGGGCAATTAAAAATCCAGCCTCTCGGTAAAACCTCAGAATATTAATCAAGTGATCGATATCAGGAGGATGCTGAGATTCCGCTACTTCAAAAACAATATTGCTGTGAGGAATTCCCGCTTCATCAATAGCCTGTACTGTTCTTCGCAGGCACGTAGCCGGATCGTAAACTGAAGTGGGAGAAAAGTTAATAAAAAGTAATTCTTTGAGATCGTAAACATGGGCTTCCCGGATAGCGCGAGTCCGGGCTAAAACATCTAGTTGAAAAATTAGGCCTGCTGATTCTGCTTGGGCAAAAATCCGACCCGGATAAATTAAGTTTCCTTGCTCGTCAATTCCTCGGAGCAGCGCTTCGTGGGCAAAAATTTTAGAAGTATCGGAGGTATAAACAATGGGCTGAAAATGTGTAGTAATGCGTTCTTCGGACAATAAATCTAACAGCCAATCAGAGTTACTCAAATTAATAAAAGAGTCTAAGGAAGTGCTGCGATAAAAATCGCTAAGTTTTGGCTGTTCAACTTCGCGCATCCACAAAACTTTTGTCTCTTTCAACTCTTGAGTTGTTAGCACCGAGGATGCTAGGGCGCTAAAATTTTCTCTCGCTATTCCCTCAAGCATAACGTACAAACACTTGCTCTCTTCTAAAAGCTTAAATTCAACTTTAGCCTTAGCCAGTGCCGAAATAACCTTGGTCAGCGTGTGATATACTGGAAACCACAGGTATAGACCTCCCCTGCCCTCTATTTTTTCTGGTAGTGTTTCGCACCGAGAGCAGGAGCCGAAGGCTTTGCCACTTATTTGCATTAGGATATCCTCCGGTTTTTGGGTGACTTTATACATTAGTTAGGAATTAATAATTATTATAAGCTCATTCAGCTATTAATACATCTATCTCAAGATGTAAATCTTAATGAACTTGTATTTAATAATTATTGCAGTATTTATACTTGCCTCTGCTTTCAAACCTTTGCAAAATCTCTCAGCCTTGAGCAAGTACGTCTCATTAAACACAGTCCCCAATTCTCACACAGTGAGAACGCAAAGACTGGCTCTTTATTCTCTATTGAGGCTCTTATTCTTTACCCCTTATTCTCTAATTCCCTCAGTCAAAACAGTCGCTACAGTTGATTTTTTAGCAAAGGGGAATTAACACGCCCGTGAAGCGCAGCTATCCCGTAGGGAATCGCCCGCTCCATTAATTTATCCCAACCACAAATATACACAGCCGGACGATCGCCCAAAACAAACTCACTTGCTGGGGCATATCCAATTTAATTTTATAATCGGGATGACAGGATTTGAACCTGCGACCCCCTCGTCCCGAACGAGGTGCGCTACCAAGCTGCGCTACATCCCGAAATTAGTCACTATATTTTAAGGCTATCACATTCAAGTTAAAATTTAGCAACCTCGTATATAATGATTTGTAAAATACTACTCAGGCGGAGACAGACGTGACAGTTAAGCCCCAGTGGTTGCGAGTTAAAGCCCCCCAGTGGGAGCGCGTCGGCAACGTCAAAGAAATTTTGCGGGATTTATCCCTGAATACGGTTTGCGAGGAGGCGTCGTGTCCGAACATCGGCGAATGCTTCAACGCAGGTACTGCGACATTTTTGATTATGGGCCCGGCTTGTACCCGCGCCTGTCCTTACTGCGACATCGATTTTGAGAAAAAGCCCCAACCTTTAGATCCCACAGAACCCCAAAGATTAGCGCAAGCGGTGCAGCGGCTCAAACTCAACCACGTCGTGATTACCTCTGTCAACCGGGACGATTTGCCGGATGGGGGCGCGTCTCAGTTTGTCGAGTGCATTCAAGCAGTGCGATCGGCGATGCCCGATACAACTATAGAAGTTTTGATTCCCGACTTGTGCGGCAACTGGCAGGCTTTAGAAATCATTCTCGCAGCCCGGCCAGAGGTACTCAACCACAATACCGAAACCGTAAAGCGACTTTACCGCAAGGTGCGGCCGCAAGGAAAGTACGATCGCACCTTGGAACTATTGCAGCGAAGTCGCGAACTCGCACCTGGGGTTTACACCAAATCCGGCATCATGGTGGGACTGGGAGAAACAGACGCCGAAATTCGGGAGGCGATGCAGGACTTACGGGCTGTCGGCTGCGATATTTTAACAGTTGGACAGTACCTGCAACCGACTCAAAAGCACTTGAACGTAGAAAACTTTGTGCCTCCGGAACAGTTTGATGCTTGGAGAAAGTTTGGCGAATCTTTGGGATTCTTGCAAGTTGTCGCTTCTCCCTTAACTCGCAGTTCCTATCACGCCGAACAGGTGAGGGAACTAATGAAACTTTACCCACGCTAGCAATTTTAATTTGAGTTGACTCGCGCCCGATCGCACCATTCTCACTAAAACCAGATCAACCCGGTAACAGCGAGGAAAAACTTGCGCTTTATATGCAGGCCTTGGGCAAAAAACCCGGTTTCAGATGCTGGTGTTCGGGGCGTGATGTTAAGCCGGAAGCAGCACCCAACAGCAAAACAATTATCGGTCGATCGCCGCCTCAAATTCGCGACTTAGGCAAAAGAGATCCCGAAACCGGGTTTCTTGCTCAAACTTCTAGGTTTTAATCCAGAAATTTGAGGAAGAAACCCGGTTTTTGCGTCAGTCAATAACTCGGTACTGCGGACTATAGCAACTCTGAAGCTCATATGCTGTAATGGATTAAAGTTCTGCGCTCACGGCAGCGTATTTAATCAAGAGCGCCGAGTTATATAAAGTTTTATTAAAAAAATGGCTAATTTTCCGAAGTGATCGGGAACCAGCTTATTGGTGATGAAGATTAACTTAACTTCTGACTAACGTCACTTGTTTCTAGCCAGTCACTATCTATACTAGCTACATAAACAAAGAAGTACAACACACTTTTCGGGGCTTCAACCTGTTACATCAGAAAGTTCTTAGCGTTTTCCAGAATCTTGGTAAAACAAGTGGGGCAGCAAAAGTTCGATCGAACAACAGCAGAAAAGTCAGAAAAGTTAGTAAAGAAACACAAAGCGGTGATGCTTCGTCTTAACCAAATGGGCATCTTAATTATAAATAACCGCTAAGCGTAGCATCTTTTCACCCGGAGCAACTGAGAAAATCACTATGCCAGCCACCTCTTTTTACGCTGAAGCTGAATTCGACGAACAACTGCGAGTCAATCCCTTGCAAGGTGATGTGTTGGATGAAGATGCTGAAGAAGCTGGAGACGAACTGCTCGACCAAGACCCAGCAGAGACAGAAGATGCAGACCCAGCAGCAAAATTGCAAAAAAATGCCAGCCGCCGCACTACAGATTTAGTGCGCCTGTACCTTCAAGAAATAGGTCGGGTTCGTCTCTTGGGTAGAGACGAAGAAGTCTCGGAAGCTCAAAAAGTTCAGCGCTATATCAAATTGCTGGAATTACGCAACACCGTCGCCTCCCAGGAAGAAGGGCTAATTGGGCGCTTCGTGCATTTAATTGAAGTGCGCGATCGGTTAGCGGCACAGTTGGGACATAAGCCTTCCCTGGAACGCTGGGCATTAACGGCCGGCGTGGGTGACGTGCCAGAACTCAAGCGAATTATGTCCGAAGGCAAGCGCCAGTGGGCAGAGTTAGCAGAGATGACTGTCGAGGCGATCGAAAGAGTTCAAGCCGAAGGCATTGAAGCGAAAGACCACATGATTAAGGCGAACCTGCGCCTGGTGGTTTCGGTGGCGAAAAAATATCAAAATCGCGGTTTAGAATTGCTCGACTTAATACAAGAAGGTACTCTCGGACTGGAGCGAGCTGTAGAAAAGTTTGACCCGACGCGGGGCTATCGGTTTAGCACCTATGCCTACTGGTGGATTCGGCAGGGGATTACGCGGGCTATCGCCACTCAAAGCCGCACTATTCGCCTCCCCGTCCACATCACCGAAAAACTTAACAAAATCAAAAAAGCCCAGCGCAAAATTTCTCAAGAAAAAGGTCGGACAGCTACGATCGAAGACATCGCTGTCGAGTTGGACATGACGGCGCCCCAAGTCAGAGAAGTTTTGCTGCGAGTCCCCCGTTCTGTTTCTTTGGAAACTAAAGTGGGCAACGAAAAAGATACAGAGTTGGGCGACTTGCTCGAAACCGACAGCATCTCCCCAGAAGAAATGCTGATGCGAGAAGCTCTGCACCGCGACTTGCAGCAACTGCTGGCAGATTTGACCAGCCGCGAGCGAGATGTAATTCTGATGCGCTTTGGTTTGGGTGACGGACACCCCTATTCGCTGGCAGAAATCGGTCGCGCCCTCGACTTGTCCCGCGAGCGGGTTCGCCAAATTGAAGCCAAAGCTTTGCAAAAACTCCGCCAACCTAAGCGTCGCAACCGCGTCCGCGACTATCTGGAGTCTCTGACTTAAATTGGGACGGTCAGTCAGCGCGATTAATCAGGGAGCAAGGCATTTGGCACTTGTGCAGAAGGCATGAGGCATTCGGCAGAAGTAACAATATTTACTTCTAAACAACTTCTCTGTCCTCTGCAGCAAGTCAATCGATTTTAGATTTTAGATTAAAGATTTTAGATTAAAGAATTGAAGCATTGATCCCACGCATAAATTCGGGGGGCAAGTTTCATCCGATACAGGTTTTTTATTTCTGGACGGATGAATCCGGGGGCTTGTATCCTGGATGCTTTCAGTCATAAAGCTTGTTAAAAGTCAAAAAATATCAAAAACCAAATTTTTTCCTCAATCTTTTTTCAATAAGCTGCGATATTTGCAAAATATCTCGATCGTTGTGTATTATTGTCAATAGGCAGACTTTCTTGAGAGGGTCACTATGGCACTTTATACCGCGTCCTCATTCAAATCCGAACTCAATGACAAAGGCTGGCGGATGACTCCCCAACGGGAAACCATCTTGCACGTGTTTCAGAACCTCCCCAAAGGCAATCACCTGAGTGCGGAGGATTTGTACACTTTGTTAAAAAATCGCGGAGAAAACATTAGCTTGTCCACCATTTACCGAACTTTAAAGTTAATGGCAAGGATGAGCCTCCTCCGCGAACTCGAACTAGCAGAAGGTCACAAACACTATGAAATAAACCAGCCTTACCCGCATCACCACCACCACCTAGTCTGCGTTCAGTGCAACAGAACGATCGAATTTAACAACGACTCGATTCTGAAAATTGGTATGAAGCAAGCTGAAAAGTCTGGGTTGCACCTGCTAGACTGCCAGCTAACCATTCATACGGTGTGCCACGAAGCTTTGCGGATGGGATGGCCCTCTTTGGTTTCCAGCAATTGGTCTTGTCCGAGGTCGATCGCCCAGAACGGCAGCAGCGCCCCGGATTCAATCGAGTGATAGTACACTATTTTCGCATTTCAAGTACGACTTGTTACAAGTTTTAACAAAAATCGGTAGCCCAAGTGCGATCGCAGTTACGCCGAAACCGGGTTTCTTAAGAAAAATACATCATTTCAGGAATGAGTCGGAAAGCAGAAACCCGATTTCTTTGATGTAGCGTCCGCAAGCCTGGGGCTAAAAAGTTTGGCTCAACAAATCGTTGCTGCTGACCCCGTAACTGCGCTGAGCTCGATCGAGGGCGTCTCTCGTCTGAGTATCCAAAACTCCGCTGATCGAGCCTGTGTAAAAGCCGAGGTCTTGCAGCCGCCTTTGTAATTGCTGAACGCTCGATCGAGAGTTGAAACTGCTGCTAATTGGAACAGCAGGAACAGCTACCCGGCCAGCTAATCCGTTTTGGAGCGCAGCCAAAGTCGCCGGAGTGGCAATACCCGTCGCCGGTGACAAATTGCGTTCTTGCTGAAACGACAGCACCGCAAACTCGGTCTCGGCTCCAAATACTCCGTTCACCGGGCCGGGGTTTTTGCCCAGACTTCTGAGCGAAGACTGAAGTTGTCGGACAGCAGGCCCAGTATCGCCCCGTCGCAGACCAGCAGCGATTTGCGGCACAGGCGCTGCTGCCTGCCTGTTACCTTGCCGCAAAGCCGATCGAGTGCTGCGATCGACCCTTCCAGTCCCGAACAGCCCGCTATCCCTCTGAAAGCGGATCAAAGCTGCCTGAGTTGGTCGATCGAACCAACCGTGAATCTGGCTCCTGTAATAACCCAATTCTTGCAGTCGCCGCTGCACAAATTCTACTTGTCGGCCTCTATCGCCCAACTCCAGAAAATCTCCGGCATTACTCTGTTGGTCATTTTCATCAGTCCATGAGGAAATTTCAGCTTGCCTCATCTGGGCATCGATAGCAGTCAAAGTAGCAGTATCAGCGCAGCCGTCAGAAACGAGATTGTAATCTTGCTGAAAACGAGTCACAGCGTAGAGAGTGCGTTCCCGAAACTTACCGTCAACGCCGCCTTCAAAATAGCCCAAAGCTTTTAATTGCCGCTGGATCAAGTCTACTGTCGCCCCTCTGTCCCCGAACCGCAGCCCCTTGCAACCGCCATTTCCCGAAATATTCCCTGGAAGCGAAACGGGGGGAACCGGCCGGGTGGAACCAAACAGCAAAGCTAAAGTTTGCCTATCGGCCACTCCAGTCACCCGCAGTCGATTAATTCGCTGGAAGTATCTAACCGCATTGAGAGTCACTTCCCGAAAACTCCCTGTGGGATGCGCGCTGAAGTAGCCTAGCTGCTTCAACCTGCGCTGGAGAGCAGAAACACCTGCACCTGCGTCTCCAAAACGCAGCTCCCCATAATTTGTATAAATAGTATTAAAAGGTCGATCGTCCCTGGCAAAACTGTTGAGTGCTATCACCGTAGCTCGATCGGGCCGGCCAGTTCGCGACAGTTGATAGTCTCGCTGAAAGTTAGTCAGAGCTTGTTGAGTAACCGGGCCGAGTTGACCAGTCGAAGATCTGGGAAAATAGCCGAGATCCCGCAACCTGTCTTGAACCGCTCGCACATTCGGATATCCCGGATCTATTTGAGCAAAAGCCGCACCGGCTGCACTCAAAACCGACAGCATCAAAGCCAGAGACAGCAAACGGACGTAAGTCTGACTCGATAGGTTTTGCCACTTGGGCTCATCCAAAATTTTCGACTCTGCGGGTGCTTCGCAAACAAGAGCAAGTTCGAGGTAAGCAAGAGATTCCATAATTTTTTAGTGTGAAATTGTGGGTGGGTTGTGTGAGCAAACTGCCAAAAATGATTTTTGGCACGCTTGGCTTGGATTCTATCAACGCTAAGTTCTACCTGAAAAGCGCGAAGCACCCGTTTTTCTAAAAAATTTACAGTCAAAAATAATTACAGGTAACAACCAAGATAGCATCGCTGCTTCTAGAGAGGCGAGACTCAGCCAAAAAGTTGGCAGGCATAGTTTTAGCCTTTAAGGCCAAAAGAGAATAAGTTGTGGGGTAGTGCTGGCTAATATTTTATCTGGCTGCCGCAGAAATTACCACAAGACTTGGGCGCAGGCTGTCATCACCTTAATTTGTTGTCTGGTAGAAAGTCTGAAATCGCAGGTTTTTTGTTAAGAAACGCGGCTTCTTCATGTGGCGAGTGCGTTTAGGAAAGTACCGCTGATTAACCAAAAAACTAGCCACTAAAAATCCCCACTTTTGCTAGCTGCAAATAGGGCGGGGATTTCTTGATAAGTTGACTTTGTATTAAAAAATCGACGATCGCTTAAATTAAGCCGAACCGATCGCAAATTACAGCTACTCCCGCTGCAAAAACAGTAATTGCGAGGGCTACCAGCGGGTTTTGTCCTCTGCTCACCGCAAAAGAGGTAACGACCCCAGCTCCCAAAGCTGCAGTCACAGCAGCAGTCGCCAAATCTCGATCGGGACGTTTGTCGTACATATTTTTTATTGTTGGTAGCTGTTAAGCTGAAAACTTACATCTTGTAATCCAAGCTACCACTCTTGCCTCTGCGCCAGGGACAACAGCCTGGGTTTTGCAACTAACCTTAAAATTTTGCTAAGTTTCTTAACATACTATCCTGAATAACATAAGTTAGGATTATGTATTTTCGAGTTTTTCTGTTGAGTTTTAGCTGTTGAAACCTTTTGTCTGCTGGGCTTTGATGTCAAATTCAGGATTTTGCAGGGGCGATCGCATCTGCAGTGTCAGCGCATCAAATTGCAATCCCAAATATCGTAAATAAATTTAATTTGACTTTTTGCCATAAATGTGTATTTCGCTATTGGCAACAATAGACAGGAAAAACCCAGGCGCTGGTGAACAATTTTCACACTGCGATTGCTTCGCTGCCCTCACAATGAGATGAGTATATTTGTTGTCTAATTACTATCTAAGTTTTATTCGCCCTCAACTTTTTCAGTATTGCCACCTTTGACCCAACCTTCGCGATTGTCCTCCTCAATCCGAATTCGCTGCCACTCTTTGTCGGGCGACTCTTCCAAAACTACGACTCTTTCCTTGTAACCAACCCCGCCAATGCGGTTCGAGTCTCGGCTACCAGTATCCCGGAGAATTAAGCCGATCGGCTGAGTCACCAGAGCTCGGTAAGCTCCCGGTTCCAGGGGTTTCGGAGACGGGGCATCGCTTGATGTAGAAACAGGGCTAGCCTGGGCTGTTGACTTCGGCGCAGTGCCTGCAACCTGAACTGCTGTTTTGTCGTTGGGAAAAACAGGTTTTTCGGGCACAGTAGTTAGCTTAGCGGCAAAGTAAAGTGCAGCAGCCACGCTAGCACCTGCCATCAGGACGATCGCGAGCAGAAAACCCACTAAAAATTTGAAAACGCTATATACACTGTTCATAAAACCGCAAATGAAGGAAGAAGGAAGAAGGAAGAAGGAAGAAGTAAAAAGGAAAAAGGAAAAGGGAAGAAGGAAGAAGGAAAAGGGAAGAAGGTTGACTGTTGAGTGTTGACTGCTGAATGTTGAGTAAAATCTGGTAACTGCCAACTGACAACTGGTTACTAACTACTGACTACTGACTTCAAAAGCTTAACCTTGAATCCGGCGGCTCAGACTGCCGTATCTAGAAGCAAGGCGAGCTTTCCCCGCAGCGGCCCAATCTTGGAGAAACTGGATTTGTTCTTGAGCCGTTCTGGCTAAAGGCACCATCTGACTAGCTGATTCTAAAATATCATCTGTGGTAAAGTCTCGATTTTGACTAAACCCAATGTGCATTGCTTCAATCAAAGTTTGCTCGATTTCGGCCCCTGAAAAATCGGGAGTTTCGTAAGCCAAGCGCTCTAAATCGTAATTTTTGATGCTGTGCGATCGCAACCGCAACAAATGTACCTCAAAAATTGCCCGGCGTTCCTCCTGGCTGGGCAAACCGACAAAAAATATTTCGTCAAACCTGCCTTTTCTGAGCATTTCTGGGGGCAAAGACTGGATGTTGTTGGCCGTTGCGACTACAAACACCGGCGAAGTTTTTTCGGCCAACCAAGTAATAAAAGTTCCGAACACCCGGCTGGTTGTCCCGGAATCCCCTTTACCGTCCAATCCCGCAAAAGCTTTGTCAATCTCGTCAATCCACAGCACGCAGGGGGCCAAAGCTTCCGCTAGCTGAATCATTTGCCTGGTGCGGGATTCTGATTCCCCGACTAATCCGGCAAACAAGCGCCCGACATCCAACCGCAGTAAAGGCAAATGCCAGTGGTGGGCGATCGCCTTTGCTGTTAAGGATTTTCCGGTTCCTTGAATTCCAACTAACAACAAACCTCTGGGATGCGGCAAACCGTATTGGCGGGCTCGTTCGGTAAAAGCACCGCCGCGCCGCAGCAGCCATTCTTTGAGATTGTCCAAACCGCCGATATCGGAGATATTTTCGCGGGCGGGGTAAAAATCCAGAATTTGAGTTTGGCGAATTGTTTGGCGCTTTTCTTCTAAAATCAGTTCCGCGTCGTCGGGATGGAGTTCGCCTCTGGTGGCGATCGCCTTTGCCAAAACTCGGCGGATTCGTTCGAGCGACAGCCCTTGACATGAGCGCACTGTTTCGTCCAGCAAACGCCCTTCAATAGCTTGTCCGGTAGCCCCTAATAGCCTTTCTACCTCAATTTTGATTTCCGTCGCCGCAGGCAGGGGAAACTCCAAAACCGTCATCACTTCGCTGAGGTCTTCCGGGATCGAAATTAGAGGAGATACGATGACAATATTTTTGGGTACAGATTTGAGGAGTCTCGCCAAATTCCGCAGCTTGCGGGAAATCGAGACATCTTCCAAAAACCGCTGAAAGTCTCGCAGAATAAAAATTGCCGGCGCGGAGGCGGGCAATTTTTCGAGAAATTCCAAAGCTTGCAGCGGATTGCGCTTGCCAAAACCGGTATCGTTGGGATTGCCTTGGTAGCCATCAACAAAATCCCAGATGTAGACAGCGCGAGAACCCTGTTTTTTGGCGCATTGGGCGATCGCCGCTTCTACGCGCTCTTCTTCCCGTGTGGGAATGTAAATTAGGGGGTAGCGCGATCGCAGCAGTAGTTCAAACTCGTCGCTAAAAATAGTCATTAGTTATTAGTCAACTGACTAAGGCAATTGCCGTTTAAGTGCTTCCAGAGACGCCCAGCGACTGTCTGAGACTGTTTCTGAGCTTTCTGTATTTGCATCATCAGTTAAAGAAATTCCCGGACATTCAGTATCGCATATCTGTTTGTGCGGCAGTTCCAAACACATTTGCTCGTACACCCAATCGCCCGGAGAGAAATAGCCACCTGGGGACAAATTTTCCACCAAATCTTCTAAAGCAACTTCTATTTCTGCTGAACTTGAATCTGTTTGATTTTCTGTTTCTTCGAGCCAGATTAGTTCCGATGAGTTGAGTGCCAAACGATGATTGTATTGTTTCAAGCATCTGTGGCAGGTGAGAGTAACAATTGTTTCTGCTTTCGCCTTCACCTCAAGATAATTTCCTTGGTGAGTTACTTGCAGTCGTCCTCGCACCGGAGTAAGAGTTTCTAAATCGGGGATAAATTCTTCAAAATCAATGACCTCTTTTCGCTCACTTTTTGTGAGTAGATGAGGGATATAAATTGTCTCCATAATCTTTTGCCTTCCTACTTCTTGAATTCAAAGGTCAAAAGGAATAGTTAATTTTTAACTTCTTCCTTCTTCCTTCTTCCTTCTTCCTTCTTTAGCCTCAGCGCAGCCGCACTACCAAACGCCGATCGGGTTCTTGCCCTTGACTGTAAGTTTCAATGTCCTCACATTCGCTCAAAAAGCTGTGGACTTGACGGCGTTCTGCCGAAGACAGCGATTTTATTTCAACTTCAACTCCGGTCGATCGCGCTTGATCTGCTGCGTACTCTGCCATCGAGCGCAATTCCTCTTGGCGGCGGATGCGATAGCCATTTAGTTCAACTGTATAAGGAATTGACTCCTCTACTTCCTGACCTATATTCTGAACCGTGTTACAGAGGTATTGAATGGCATCTATTACATTACCGTTTGGCCCGACTAAGATTGCAACTTGTTCTGGAGTCAGATTGCTTTCATCTATTGTCATCCAATAGCAATCTTTTTGTTGTTCGCATACCACTTTTGAAGGAATTGCGGACAGTTGTAGCAATTCTTCTAACCATGCCTGTCCGCGCTGCATTTGAGAGTCTTTCATTGTTGTTAAAATCAAGCCTTTTTCTTGGCACGCTTTGGCTCAAAGGGAAGGGCATCTAATCCCTGATCTTTTTTTGTTTTCGCCTCTGCTTCGTCTACTATTTTTTGTAGGTTTTCCGGCAGCGGTTCTCGCGACAAAATAAACGCTTGAACTGTCTGGAAGATGTTAGCAATCAGCATATACATCAACACGCCAGCGGGCAGCGGGAAGAACAAAAACATCCCTGAAAATATGACTGGCGTCAGTTTGTTAACTGTAGCCTGTTGGGGGTTGTCGTTTGGCCCTTGTGCTTGTCCCGAAAGGGTTTGGTTGATATACAAACTGATGCCGAAGCCCAGGATCATCACCAAAATATCCCAGTGGAGTGTACCGTCTGAGTCGATCGCGCCAACGCGGCCTAGAGCTTCAATAAACAGGAATCCTTTGTTACTAGCTAATCCGGGGATTGTGCCTTGAACTGTGGCTTCACCGGGCGCTAATGCCGTGATGTTGCCCTGTTCATCTACCTTTACCACTTCTTCGCCTTTGATGACTTTCCAGCCGGGCTCAAAGTCGATTTCGCTCTTATTTTCTGTCGCTAAAACTTTGAGAGGTTTGCCCTCTGGGGTTTGAAAATTAATCTTGGTTGTATCGCCGACTGCGAGTTTGTCGCCGCCTGGAATTACCCCCACAACAGGAGCATGAAAAGTACCTGTGACGTAAATATTTTGTGGCGGTGTAGCAAAAGCTTGCGGTTGAACAGTTTCGATTTGTTCTTTTGGCAAAACTTGAACGTTGACGCTGTAATTTATGTCAGAAAACGGCGAACCCCGGAGCGTTGCAAACAGTGCAAACAGCACAGGCATTTGCAGCACCAACGGAAAGCATCCTGCTAGAGGATTACCAAATTCTTTGTATACCTTGCTCATTTCCTCCTGCTGTTTGGCAGGATTGTCTTTATAGAGTTTTTGAATTTGATCTACTCGCTCTTTCATCAACGGCTGCGCTACTTTCATGCGCCGCATATTGCGAAGAGAGCCTGCATTGAGAGGATAAAGAGCAAAGCGAATCACAAGCGTCAGAGCTACGATCGCTAAACCGTAGCTTGGCACGATCCCGTAGAAAAAATCTAGGATCGGGAGCATGAGGTTGTTGGAGAGAAACGAGATACCGAAATCCATTCGCTTTGAGTTAATTTAGGTGCTCTATGTTTGCTGTTGAGAACTATTTTTACCCGCTGAAGGCGAGCCGCCTCAATTTTTAGGGTTTTGTCTCTATCTTAGGACATTGCCCGTCGATCGACCGCCCAGTCTGCGGGTTTGTTGTAATGAGTTTGCCAATATTCGCACTCACTTTACCCTGATTTGAGGGCGAAGCGGTTCGGTTATTTAGCTTGAGCCGCGTTTGCTTTTTGAGCGGCTGCGGGCAGTTTTTCGTTAATGTAGTCATACATTGCTCGAAATTTTGGCATAGCTCTGAGTTCCAAGCGGCTGCCATTTTTCATGGTGAGCACCATGTCTCCGTAAGTCCCGAAACCGCGAGGTACTGTGACGATTTTGACTATATCTGAGTAGATAACGTCTGTCTGATCGCCCCCCATCCAACCGCTGGTTACGGATACTCGGCGGCTCGTGATCCGATACCGCAGCCACAGAGCGCGGACAATTCCTCCTACTGCTAGGGGGATGCCGACGACTGTTAGCCCCAGGAGTAAATTGATGATCAAGTCTCCGGGCGCGGGGCCGCCTTCATAATATACTTCCTCTCGAATTCCCATCTAGTACCTCGGCTTCTACCAACAACTGCTCTAATTCTTGCAGAATTTCTGCATAATTGCACTCTTGTGCGATCGGACGCACGACAATTACTAAATCCCACCCGAATTTTAATCGGGGCAATAGCTGTCGCAAAGCTGCCCGAATCTGACGCTTAATCCGGTTGCGGACTACAGCGCGTTTGCTGACTTTCAGGCTGATGGAAATGCCTGTGCGAGTTGGCTGCAAGGATTTTTCGGCTGTCGGTTTGGCAAATTCGGCGCTTTTTGGTTTACGCAGAGCTCTTAAGCTGAAATGGGCCGAGTTACGGCGCATTCCCTTGCGGTATACGGCGCTGAAGTCTTTTCGGTGCTTAAGTCGGTTTGTATCGGGCAACATGGCGTGGGGCGATCGTTGAGGCCTCTCAACCTGGATGCAGTGCTAGACTGCGAGGCGGTGGCGACCTTTGCTGCGGCGAGCTTTGATTACCAATCGACCGGTTGCGGTACGCATTCTGGCGCGAAAACCGGATGTTCTTTTTCTTTTGCGGCTGGTTCCGTGCAGGGTTTGCTGTGTCATTTTGATTTCTCCCGGCTTGTTACTTTACTTTTGATTAATATTCACAATCTTCTAGTTTACCATAGAGTTGTTTGATTGGCAATAATATTTTTCACAGTTGAGATGTAATGAGAGTAAAAGTGAAGTTGCGGTATTCTTGTATTATAATAAGTATTATACCGAAACTGCGATACAATTATAAGTTAGACAGACAAAACCATATTCTACTTAAAGTATTTGTATTCCTATTTGCTTTCGCCTTAGATAGCGGTTTAGTTAAGATTGTGAAAAAAGCTCCATTACCGTAATGATAAATTTACCTAAACGTACAGACGCTCAGAGAATTGGTGGAAGTGCTGCTGACCTTCTTAATTCAGTTTTCACTAATTTTTGTAATGTTATTCCTGTTCAACAAGATCGGGATATGGGGATTGATTTCATTTGTGAGCTTATGCAAGGAGAGTACCCAACTGGAAAGTTATTTAACGTTCAATGCAAAGGTAAAGAAGAGTCTGAATTCAAAGGCGATTCAATTCGAGTTCCTATTGCAGTAACGACTCTTAATTATTGGTTAATCCAGCCCAATCCAACATTTTTAGTTGTAGTTGATCGTCAAAATTACAATTTCTATTGGTCTTTCCCAAAGGATTTTCTTAGCTCGCTTAATAAAAACTGGCAAGAACAACAAACGGTTACGATTCCAGTTCCTCTTCAAAATCGTTTTGAGCAAGATGTAGATGCACTGCCTGCTCAATTGGTATCAATAGTTAATATGCAAGCTTCAGCTACTCCTCGGCAGGGCGATTATCTTGGAACATTGACGCTGGAATTTGACAGGTCATCCTCACGAGAGAGAATGACTATCAAAGGATTAATGCATTACTACTTAGAAGGTAGTCGAATCGCTAATGCCAAGTGTGGATATGGAAGCCCTGGTTTTCCAGGAGTAACAGTCTATGCACAAACATTCGGTGGTGAAGGATATAGTAAGGCAGTTAAAGCTATAGCTTGGGGTGAGTTAAATCCAGGAGAAGCTATCCTACTGCAAATGCCATTTGAAAGAAATTATATTCTTAGTCATGAAACCTTTGAAAAAATATGTTATTTACTAAGCCTTGACTTTACTAATTGCGAGCTACACAAAAATCTCATGTCACCCGGAGGTCATCCTGGGGGAAGCATTTCAGTAATACTAGACGGAAGGCCTATTTCAGCAATAGCTTGGTATGAAATACCATCAGCAGGTAAATTAAATCTTTTCAAGGTGGATGGGCAGTGGTATGCCATTAGCCTTGTGGCTCGTAAAACAGTTTCTACGGAAACAAGGGAAAGGAAGACGGGTAGTTATCTGCATCCAGATCCGAGAAGGGAAATACTTTGGCACTATTTTGATTTGTCTGGACGTAAATACTCTTTACCCTTGAAGTTTCCAAACACGCTTTAAGTTTGACTAGCTGATGAACGAGATTTCGGTTTCGTTTTCACTAGCAGATACCTAACTTTTTAAGATGATCTTGCAAGGGCGATCGCCCTTAACCGAAAAAAATCCAATCCCCGACTTCTCAAACTTCTCAAACTTCTCAAACTTCTCCAAGAAGTGGGGGATTTCTACTGCTAGTCGCCCGCGAACCGAAACAAATCAAATCACCCACTTCTCAACTCATCCGTGTATCCGTGTCAACATCAGTGTCGTGCGTTCCCTCATTTCAATTCAACATTTACCCTAGCAGACATCCCCGGTGCAATCCGCGATTCATAGCCTTTTACACTTTCGGCATCAAACACAACTTTTACCGGAATTCGCTGCACAACTTTGGTGAAATTGCCCGTAGCATTATGGGGAGGCAATAAGGAGGATTGAGCGCCATGAGCTGGGGAGAAACTATCGAGACGACTCTCAAATTTAAGGTCACCAAAAGCATCTAATTTGATTTCTACTTTTTTGCCGGGTTTCATGTTTGCCAGTTGCCTTTATTTGAAGTTAGCAATTACCTACAAATCGTTACTGACGATCGCCATTAACGGAGTTCCCGGCTGCACGCGCTGCCCGAATTTAAAGGATTTGCGGGCGATTTGTCCGGCAGACGCGGTGATATTCGTGTAGGACAGTTGCACTGCTTTTTTTAAAAGTGCGTAGTATTTTACGGTTATTTGTAATGTACTGGAGGTAAATGCTGCTGCACTTCACTAAAAGAGCGATTTGTCGATTTAGGAAAGATTGACGATCGCCCGATCGATCAGTTGGGAAAAGAGTTCTCGATCGGCCTCTGAAAAGCCCTCGACAGCTCGATCTCCGATTTCAGCTACCAGCGGGGGCAATACGTCTTGCACTTCCGGGCCAGAGTCTGTCAGCCAAATGCGCCAAATGCGGCGATCGCCAGTGTCTCTCTCCCGGCGGACTAGGCCTGTTTCTTCCATGCGATCGATCGCGCCTGTCAGCGTCCCGCCTAGCTCTTGCAGTTTGTCGCCAATGCTGGAAGTCGGCAAACCGTCTTCTTGCCACAAGCCCAAAGGGTGCCAGCAGGCTTTTTGGCGATCGAGTGCTACGCTAAAAGCGGGAATCCGCCCTCTGCCGGATATGTTAACAATTCTTATTGTTCTTAAACTAGAAAGAGTAAATCTAGTTTGCAATCAGAATTTATGTTGCTTCCACCCGACCAACGCACCAAGTTAGACGACACCGACGACAATTTGTTCTATTCCGCTCCCCGCTATGTGACTCACGTAGACGATGGATTCATTCAGCAACTCACCGATTTATATCGGGAACGGCTGAAACCGAATACTCGGATTTTTGATATGATGAGCAGTTGGGTTTCTCACTTGCCCGAGGAGATGCAATTTGCCCATGTCGAAGGGCACGGCATGAATGAAGAAGAGTTGGCAAAGAATCGCAGACTGAATCATTATTTCGTGCAGAATTTGAACGCCAATCCCAAATTGCCACTGCCCGGTGCAGAGTTTGACGCGGTTGTCAACTGCGTTTCGGTACAGTATTTGCAGCACCCAGATGCGATTTTTGCCGAGATTCACCGGATTTTGAAGCCGGGGGGCGTAGCAATTATGAGTTTTTCCAACCGGATGTTTTATCAAAAGGCGATCGCGGCTTGGCGGGAAGGATCGGAGGGCGATCGGGTAGAATTAGTCAAGGGTTACTTTGATTCTGTCAAAGGAGCGAATATACCCGGATTTAGCAAGCCGGAAGTAATTGTTCGCAAGCCTAACTTGCCGAGTTTTATGCAAATGCTGCGAATAGGAAGCGGCGACCCGTTTTATGCAGTAGTTGCTTACCGCCAAAGTTAGTAATAGGATGTTGAGGTTTCGCTGTCGCTCGACCCCAACCCAACTGTGAATAGGGCAAGCATCTTGCCTGCCCTAAAAAACGTAAACTATCTTGACATTTTGTAATTGCCACCAGCGGGTCGCGTCACTATTATATATATTCAACCCTATAAAAGCGATGCAATTTTTAGAACGATTAAAGCCGATCCAACGCGACAAGAATGTCAGAGTTTTTTTAATGTATTTTCTTTTGCTGGCTCTGCTGACGAAAGCCGATATCCAATCTGTTGCTGATGCTTCGAGAATAGCCACTATTAAATCTTTGGTGGAATATCAAACTTTTACGCTGGATAACACTCAATTGGGAGACTCCAAATTATTTACGATCGATAAGTATTTTTACAACAACCACTTCTATTCGGATAAACCGCCACTGCCAGCACTTATGGGAGCGGCGATTTATTTTTTATTAAGAAACCTCTGCGGTATTGATTTGTCGAATAATTTGGAATTAACTTATTATGCCGTGACCTTGACAACTGTGGGAATCCTATCTTGTATAGGTTTAGTTTATTTTCATAAAATTTTGATTGAAATATTTGAGATAGAGGGAGGGTGGGCGAATTTAACAACATTTTTGGCTGGAACGGGAACTTTGATTTTGCCTTATTCACTTACTTTTAACAATCATAGCCTCGCTGCCGTATGTCTGATAGTCAGTTTATATTACTTATTAAAGTTTGAAATTAGCGACATACGAAATGTTATCCTTTGCGGCATTTTGGTATCCATGGCGGGGAATATTGACATCACGTGCTTTTTATTTATTCCTTTTTATCTAGTTTTTTTTACAACCAAATCACTCAAGGCTGCTTCTGTATTTATTTTATCATGTATTCCTTTATTAGTCACTTATTTCGGCTTAAATATATATCTTTCTGGAAGTATAGTCCCGCCCGCAATGAATGCCACGCTGTGGGAGTACCCGGGCTCTCTTTTTAGCAAGGAAAACCTGTCAGGACTGGCGACACAGAAGAGCTTTTTAGGGACGCTGAAATATGCTTTTACTTTGTTTTTAGGCAATCGAGGATTGTTCTCGCATACTCCCCTTCTGGGCTTCTCCGTTATTGGTGTTATGGCAGTTTTGAAACAAGGAAGATTGCTGTATAAAACTCCCTACCTGTACGGTATTGTGGCGTCTGTAGCTTTCATGCTAATCTATACCTTCCGCACAGTTGGGTATGGCGGGTATTCCTACGGCGTCAGGTGGTTTGTCGCTCCTATGTTTATATTGTGCTTGCCCTTAAGCCACGTTATAAACCATGTTAGAAGCTCGCTGTTGCTGAAAAAGTTTTTTGTAGTTATTGCCTGTATGTCGATAGCAATTTCTCTTGTGGGGACTTACAATCCCTATCCAAACGATTCTACCGGGAAAGTACGCCTTTGGGACGGTTATGTGTCGGGATATACGTTTCTGATTAATGCCAATAACATCGCCAATCACTCCTCAGTTATGTATAAATTAAGCTTCACCGTCAGCGGTGTCGCCATATATTTTATGTTGCACCGGTTATTGAAAAAATTAAAGCAGACTCGCCACATCCCTCCCGAGAATGCAGTGTAATGAAGTAAGGCAATCTATCTAATTATGAAACCATACCAGCAAATAGCCATCGACGAATGCGGCGAACCTTTAGTCCCCATTCCACAAGAACATTTTGTCTTTGAAACGCCGCACCCTTATCAAAAGTTGGGTGCTCCCTATCACAACAGCAAAGCAGATTCACCTTACTATTTGCGGCAAGGAGTTGTAGATAGTTTAATCGCTGCTCAAACCCAGCTACAACAAAATTACCCTAATTGGAAAATTCTGATATTTGACGCTTATCGGCCGGTGGAAGTCCAAGAATTTATGGTGGATTATACTTTTAATCAAATTGCTTTAGCTCAAGGCTGCGAATTTCCGGTTTCGGAAGACAAACGCCAAGTAATTATAGAACACGTATATCAATTTTGGGCAGTACCGAGCCTCGATCGCGCGACGCCTCCCCCTCACAGTACAGGTGCAGCTTTAGATATAACTTTAGTGGATGAAAATAATCGGCAAATTAATATGGGTTCTCCGATTGATGAAATATCAGAACGTTCTTATCCGGATTATTTTGGTAAGAAAAATCACGCACCAGAACAGCAATATCACCGTCACAGGCAAATCTTAAAAAATGCGATGATAGCTGGGGGTTTTCAGCAACATCCTAACGAATGGTGGCATTTTTCTCTGGGGGATCAGATGTGGGCTTGGTTGACAAATCAAAACAATAGTGGTAGTCAATTTATCGCCCGATACGGTCGCTATTAAAACGGTACGCAATTAAATCTGAACTGGCGCACTCGCAACCTTGAGGAACCGCGTTTATTGACAAAAAACCTCAGCTTTTAGGTGCTTTCTTCGGCAAAAAACTTGGTTTCTGACACTTTATGCGTCCAGGACTATAAAAGCTCGATCAGCATAAATCATTTGTATCATAAGACACGACAACTATTGCCAGCGGGGTAGCAGTGCTTTAAAATCAACAAGAGCGAACAAGTGCAGGCAACTCAAGCCAGCACCGCAAACCCTAAAGGATAACTTAGAGTTCACCCCATGAAAGCACTAATTCTCTCTGGCGGTAAAGGAACACGCTTGCGTCCCCTCACCTATACGGGTGCTAAGCAGTTGGTTCCTGTAGCAAATAAGCCGATACTGTGGTACGGAATTGAAGGAATTGTGGCGGCTGGGATTACGGATATTGGGATTATTATTAGTCCTGAAACCGGAGAAGAGGTGAAGACGAAAACAGGAGATGGATCTCGCTTCGGTGCAAAAATTACTTATATCTTGCAAGAAAAGCCGGCGGGACTCGCTCACGCGGTGAAAATTGCCAGACCGTTTTTGGGCGATTCTCCGTTTATTATGTATTTGGGAGATAACTTAATTGAAAATCAGCTAGATCCGTTTTTAGAGATTTTTAACAAGCAAAAACTAGACGCTCTGATTTTGCTGCGTCCAGTTCCCAATCCCTCTGCTTTCGGTGTGGCAAAAGTTGATGAGAAAGGAAGAGTTTTGGAGTTAGTAGAAAAACCACAAGTCCCGCCATCGAATTTAGCACTGGTGGGAATTTACTTTTTTGCTCCTACTATTCACGAGGCGATCGATCAAATTCAACCCTCGGCCCGCGGCGAACTCGAAATTACCGATGCCATTCAACAGCTCATCAATCAGGAAAAACACGTAGAAGCCTGCAATTTAGAGGGTTGGTGGCTGGATACCGGGAAAAAAGACGATTTGCTGAGTGCAAACCAAATCATTTTAGATAGCCGTATCGTAGCTTCAACTGAATTAAAAGTAGACGCCAAAAGTCAAATTATCGGGCGAGTGCAAATAGGGGAAGGAACGGAGGTCATTAATTCTACAATTCGCGGACCAGTGGTAATTGGGGAAAATTGCCGCATTGAAAATTGCTTTATCGGGCCTTACAGCAGTATTGCCGATCGCGTGACGATGATTGATGCTGATATCGAACACAGTGTAATATTGCAAGGGGCGAAAATACTTGGCATTCACCAACGAATTGTTGACAGCGTGATCGGGCAGCGAGCTCAACTAACCATTGCGCCGGCTCGTCCAAAAGCTCTACGGTTTCTGATTGGTGATGACAGTCAAATTGAGTTAGCTTAAATTGAGATATTGCCAATATCGGAAGCAATAATCCTGATTTAACAAGAGATGAATTTTCTTGTGGGGTGGGCATCCTGCCCGCCCTTGAACAGGCATCTTGCCTGTTCGCAATTACTTACAATTATTCACACAGCAAAGATGGCTGTTCACCATTAGTTACAATGAGTGAAACAGCAAAGATGCTTGTTCCATAATAAGTCATAGTAAGTTATCTAAAGGAGAGGAAAGTTTGCAGTACGAAGAAATACCAACTCAAAAGATAATAGATAGATTGCGGCAAACTTTGGAGCCGCGGATTGGTATTGCTGAGTCACCGCTGTTGGGAACAGAAAATAGTGCGATCGCCCGAGATGAAGATGACGAAGACATCGCCCTTTTAAAGACCGGTTTCGACATTTATAACATCCCCATCACCTCTTACCAAAGACGGCTGGGTTCCGCAGTAATTGCAGTTAGAAAAATAGTCCGCAAATTGCTCAGACCCGTACTAGAACGACAAGTAATTTACAATTTTGCAAATACCCGCGTCGTTCAAACATTGAGCATTCAATTGCAAAAATTGCAAGAAAATCAACAAACTCTAGAGAAAAAAATTCAATCCGAATTCAGCAGCGCATCTCCCGAAGTTACAGCACAGCTTGAGACTCAACAAAGAGCGATCGCAGCTTTTCAGTCTGAAATAAAGCAAATTAAAGCAGTGCAGCAGCAACATACTGCTATTTTAGAGAAGATTACCGCTGAATTGCTCGATCGACAACAATAAAGCATCAAAGATGACCACACTGCCAATATGCTCGTTAATTATAGTCAACTATAACGGTCTGCGCCACACAAAAGATTGCTTAAAATCTCTACAAAAACTTGCGTATCCCGAATCGCAACTAGATTTAATTGTAATTGATAATTGCTCTCAAGACGATTCCGTTAATTCCCTGCGCGAACTATTTCCCAAAGTTCGGATTTTTGTCAACTCCGCCAACAACTTTGCTAAAGCCCTCAACCTCGGCATCAGCGAAGCAAAAGGGCAATATATCGCCTTTCTAAATAACGATGCTACCCTTGACAGTCACTGGTTAGAGATTCTTGTAAAACGGCTAGAAACTAATAAAGAAGTAGGTGCCACTAGCGGCAAATTGCTGTTTAAAGACGGGCGGATTAACAGCGCTGGCATTCAGCAATTACCTAATTTTTATTGGCGAGATGTCGGTTTTGGCGAAAAAGATTCGGGACAGTACGATACAGAAAAGGAAGTCGAAGGGCTTTGTTGGGCGGCGGTGCTTTTTCGCAGGCAATGTCTCGAAGATGTGGGGCCGATAGATGAAGATTTTGTGATGTATTTTGAAGATGTAGAGTTTGCCAAACGCTGCCACAAACGCGGTTGGAAAATGCTTTATACTCCCGCAGCTATCGCCCATCACGAGTATCGGGGTTCGAGTAAAGGAAGCAAACTTACCGAGTATTTCTGCAACCGAAATCGGTTTTTGTATTTGGCAAAACATGAACCGTTGCAATTAGTCAAGGGAATTCATACTTCGGATTTTTTTACTAACAAGCAGTACGATTTGCTGTTCGAGAGTTTATTTGTAGCGATTAAAAAACTTTTCGATTATCAGAAACCAGAAATCATTGAAACTGTATTGCCACAGTTGTCGGAAAAGTTGGCGGTGATTTACAGTCGGATGAAGATCGATCGCATTTTATCTCGATTGCAGGTGGTTCGGGGCGATCGCAAAATGTCGATCGCCATTTACGATCACGGGCTGCATTTTATTGGTGGCGGTCAAAAATACGTCGCTACCCTCGCCTCCCTGCTACAAAATGAATTTGATATTACTTTTATCGCCAACAAACCAGTTGCTGTTTCCGACTTAGAATCGTGGTACGGACTCAACCTTTCAGGATGCAAAATTAAAATTATGCCCTTGGCGTTTTACGAGAAACGCGGAATGCAGTGCATCGATTCCAGTATCATCGTGGAAGATATGGAAAATCCCTTTGATGAAATTGCCAGAGAAAGCAAAAACTACGATATTTTTATCAACGCGAACCAACTGGAAAAAGTCAAGCCACTCTCGCCAATCTCAATATTTTTCTGCCACTTTCCCAATACCTTCCGCAACCGTCACTTTGCTGTCGATGATTACACTTTCATTATTGCCAACAGTCAATTTACTGTGAAGTGGTTGGAGAAACGCTGGAACCTACAGCCAACTTTTATGCTTTATCCGCCCGTAGAAATGGCAACACTTAAAGTTCCGAAAGAAAAAATAATTTTGGCTGTGGGACAGTTGGAAGCTGGGGGAACAAAAAAGCAAATTGAACTAATTAAAGCTTTCCGCAGTTTGCTAGCGGATTATCCCAAAGAATTTGAAGGATGGCGGCTAGTTTTAGTGGGAAGCAGTATTCCCCGCAATCCTTATTTAAAGACTGTTCAGAATTTACTGAAGCAAGATTCAAGGGCGATCGAGCTAAAAGTCAATGCTGACTTTGATGAGGTAAAATCGCTTTATGCTAGAGCGAGCATATTTTGGCACGGCTGCGGTTTGGGTGAAGTTAATCCTCAAAGATTTGAACATTTCGGGATGGCGACTGTGGAAGCAATGCAAAACAGTTGTGCTCCGATTGTTTTCAACGGCGGGGGCCAACCGGAAATTGTCGAACATGGGCGATCGGGCTTTTTGTTCAATACCGTTGAGGAACTTTGCCAGCATTCACATCAACTAATTGTTAATCCCGATTTGTTAGCAGAACTTCAAGCTGGTGCACAGCAGCGCAGTCAGAACTTTAGACTTGCACGTTTTGAGGAAAAAGTCAAGAGTTTTTTTGAGATCATTCACCAAGAGTATGCTACAATTCGGCTGCCAAATCCTGCCGATATAGCTCAAATGCTCGATCGAACTTAAAGGCTAATTCAAGCGTGTCTAACCCACTTTTAATCAATTTATCCTTCTTAAGTCCTGAACCAACTGGAATCGGAACTTATGCAGCTAATCTTTTCCCGCAACTGCAACAGCTAGAACCCACATTACTTGCTTCCCAGCAAATTGACCATTATACTTGCTATCAAATCCCAGAAACTCTGACTCCGGATAGAGGGCCGAAAGGACAAATTAACAGGCTGCTGTGGACTCAATTCAACTTGCCCAAAATTTACAAAAAATTGCAGTCAAGCCTGATATTTTCCCCTATTCCCGAAGCACCTTTGTATTCCGGCTGCCGCTACATCGTCACAGTTCACGATTTAATTCCTTTGCGCTTTCCTCAACGGTTTTCTCGATTAACAGCTTATTTTCGCTACTACATACCGCAGGTTTTGCGGCAAGCAGAACACATTATTTGCGATTCTCAAGCAACGGCGGCAGATGTTGCTAACTTTTTCCACATTCCGCCTCAGAAAATGACCGCAATTCCCCTAGCTTGCGATAATATTAATTTTAGATATCTCGACTTGCCCGCCAAAAATTATTTTCTTTATACCGGCAGACACGATCCTTACAAAAACTTGGAAAGATTAATTGCTGCATTTGCGAGTTTGCCCGATCGCGCAAATTACGAATTGTGGCTAGCAGGGCCTCGCAATGCCTACACACCACAGTTAATAGCACAAGTGGAAGAATTGGGTTTACAATCTTTCGTAAAGTTTCTCGGTTACGTTACCTATCCTCAATTGCCCGTACTAATGAATCAGGCGATCGCCCTAGTTTTCCCTACACTTTGGGAAGGATTCGGCTTACCAATTTTAGAAGCAATGGCTTGCGGCACACCAGTCATCACTTCCAACCTGTCATCGATGCCAGAAGTAGCCGGAGATGCCGGATTATTAGTCAATCCTTACAGCGTCGGAGAAATAGCCGAAGCCATGCAAACAGTAGCCACAGATTCAAAAGTGCGATCGAACTTAAAAACTGCTAGTTTAGCCAGATCATCTCAATTTAGCTGGCACAAAACCGGAACAGCAACCGCCAACATCTTACAGCAATATCTTTAAATCTTCCCTCTCTTCCTTTCTCCTCTCTGCGTCCTCTGCGCCCTCTGCGGTTAATAAAAAAAAAATCCTACCAAAAAACCGCAATCTACATATTATCCCATGCCCAATCTCCAATCTAACTTACTAATCAACCTTTCCTTCCTAATTTCCAAACCAACCGGCTTAGCCATCTACGCCAAAAACCTATTTCCTCACCTAAAATCCCTCAACCCAACATTACTAACAGCAGAAAAATTCCCCAATAGCAACTGCTACCAAATCCCCGCAAATCTAACACCCGAACAAGGAACAAAAGGGCACATCAACCGATTGGTGTGGACACAAACCCAAGTCCCAAAAATTTACAAACAGCTAAAATCTAACCTGTTATTTTCCCCAATTCCCGAAGCTCCTCTATTTGCAGGTTGCCGCTATATAATTACAGTACATGACTTGATAGCGCTGCGATTTCCCCGCCGCTTCGATCCTCTGACACCTTACCACCGCTACTACATTCCCCAAGTGCTGCTGCAGGCTCAACACGTCATCTGCGACTCTGAATCCACTGCCAAAGATATCGCTAATTTTTGCAAGATTCCTACTAATTTAATTACGCCAATTTTCCCAGGATACGACACCAGTTTTTTCCGTTTTTTAGACTTACCAACAAGCAATTATTTTCTTTATATCGGCCGCCACAATCCCTATAAAAACGTGCAGCGAGTTGTAGCAGCCTTTGCTGCTTTGCATCATAATTCCGAGTACGAATTGTGGATAGCAGGTTCGGAAGACAAACGCTATACGCCGCTGTTGAAGGCGCAGGTTCAAGAATTGGGATTGGTCGATCGAGTAAAATTCTTAGACTACATTCCCGCGGCCGACTTGCCCAAAGTCATCAACCAAGCGATCGCGCTGGTTTTCCCCAGTCTTTGGGAAGGATTCGGGCTCCCCGTGCTGGAAGCAATGGCCTGCGGCACTCCTGTCATCACCTCTAACCTGTCTTCAATGCCAGAAGTGGCAGGGGGTGCAGCCTTCTTAGTCAACCCCTACAGCGTCGAGGAAATTGCCTCGGCTATGCAAGAGCTTGCAGTCGATGCCAAAGTTCGATCGCACTTGCGGGAGCTCGGTTTGGCCAGAGCAAAACAATTTAGCTGGGAAAAAACAGGCCTGGAAACTGCTGCTATTCTCGATCGATATCTTTAACGAAGGAAGTTCGGCAACGGATTCGGTAACGGATGTAAGGGATGTAACGGATGTCGAGAAGAAGGAAGAGGGAAGTTCGGCAACGGATTCGGTAACGGATGTAACGGATGGAAGAAGGAAGAGGGAAAAAGGAAGAGGGAAGAAGGAAGAGGCCGATTTAATAACCAATCCCCCATGCCCCATGCCCCATGCCCAATTCCCCATGCCCAATTCCCCATGCCCAATTCCCCCTCCCCCTGACAGCCTGAGTGAGGGGCTGTAGCCCCTTTTACTTATTGATACCCAACTGATCGCCGCGCTTGTACTGCTGATAAGCAGCAAAAAACAGCCCCGCCAGAGTAACAAAGATTAGACCCAGAACAATACCTGAAAGTAGCGGTTCTACCATGAGAGCTCCTTAACGTTAAGATTTAACAACCTATTTTTAATATTACCAGCACTTATACAGATGAATTTTCCCAAAAGCAGCCTTCCGTGGGTCTCAGAGCTTGCTCTCCCCGCTGCGAACGATTAAGCTATGTTATGAGAAATAAATTTTCTTGTAGATACTATTTTTAATTGAACTCCTTTGAATAACCAACTTGCCAGGAATGAAATTAAAAACCCGATCGAGCGACTTGCCATATTTGCGCTAGCGGTGTTGCTTGCCATCATCTTGGCGAGTATGACAATTCGTCAGTTTCAAGTCGCCGATCCTTATGTCAAAAGCGTACTATCCCTGACGGGCAACCCGTTTCAGGGTTCCGCCATCTTTCAAATGAACTGTGCGGGGTGTCACACATCGGTTTCAGACAGTCAAGTCGGGCCCAACTTGCACGGAGTGTCCGAGCGCAAATCCGAATTCGATCTGATCCGGCAAGTCACCAGCGGGCAAACCCCACCAATGCCGCAGTTTCAACCGAGTCCGCAAGAAATGGCCGACTTGCTGAAGTATCTCGAACAAATTTGACCAAAGAAGGGGAACGAAATTCGTTACCCTTCTTTGGCAGAGCCTCTAAACATGGGTTTAGAGGCTCTGCTTTCGGGTAGTCCCTTTCTGCTGGGACGACAGGCAAGTGTACGATCGGTTGCAACTGCCGAGTTTAATCTGCGGACTAAACCAACAAGCTAAAACTCTGAGCCGATAACTGGCTCGGCTGCAGGCCCGTCACTATAGCCAAAATCTGGTCGCTGTTGGCAAGCCCGATCGCCGTCGAGCCATTAGTTTCGGTCAATGACAGTTGATTGAAGTCCAAGCCTCCCACCAACTCGATCGAATCAACTCCTGCGGTGAAGTTGAAAATCGTGTCAATTCCTCCGCCCGCTGACAAGACAAAGCCATTGCTGCCACTGCCGCCGACGAGGGTATCGCTGCCAATGCCGCCAAAGAGCAAGTCATCACCGGTGTCAGCAAAGAGCAAATCATCGCCACTGCCGCCAATTAAGGTATTGTTACCCTCGCCGCCGCAGAGAGTGTCATTACCTTGATCGCCAATTAGCACGTCGTCGCCAGCGCCTCCCAACATTACGTCATCAGCTTTGCCGCCGTACAATACGTCATTGTCTTCGTCACCAGAGAGAGAGTCGTTGCCGCGATTGCCATAAATGGTATCGTTACCGCGATCGCCAAAAATCAGGTCAAAGCCTTTGCCACCGAAGAGAGTATCGCTATCGATGCCTCCGTAGACAGTATCGTTGGCAATATTGCCATTGATGTAGTCGCCGCCCCCTCGACCAAAGATCAAATCGTTGCCGCCCAACCCTAAGATAGAGTCATTGCCGACACTACCCACGATCGTATCGTCGCCGTTAGGGCCGTTGAGCACATTACCCGCTGAAGGAGTGCCGGGCTCATTGGGAGTAGCGATCCTGGGGAAGTTCTCAGGGCAAACCAAATCTGTCGGTACAGGTGCAGGTGTCGGCGTCGGTACAGGTGCAGGTGTCGGCGTCGGTACAGGCACAGGTGTCGGCGTCGGTACAGGCGCAGGTGTCGGTACAGGCGCAGGAGTCGGCGTCGGTACAGGTGCAGGTGTCGGCGTCGTTACAGGTGCAGGCGTCGGCGTCGTTACAGGCCGAGTCGGCGGCGGCGTCGGCGTCGGCGTCGGAGTAGGTGTCGGCGTCGGGAAGTTCCCGAAGTTGATGCCAGTGACAATAGCGCCCGAAGTTAGGGTGATGTCGGCGGGTTCGGGTGTGCTTTGGGTAAACCCAGTTTGGTTGACTTCCCGGACACGGTAGGTTCCCGGCGTTAGGTTCGCGAACAGGTAGTTGCCACTGTTGTCTGTGGTAGTAGCAACAGGAGCCGGAGCAGTTCCAGCTACGACATTGGTTAACTGAATTTGGAAATTGGGTAAACCCGGTTCTCCAGCATCCTGAGTGCCATTGTTGTTGGTGTCTTGGAACTTCAGACCTCGGATCGCCCCGGGTTGGGGCAGGAAGTTGCCGAAGTCAATGCCGGTGATGTTATTGGGGGGATTAACCGTAACGGGGGCGGGGTTGGGGGTCGTCTGCGTCCAGCCGTTTTGCTGGACTTCCCTTACCTGGTAAGTGCCTGCGGGTATATCTCGGAGAGTGTAGTTGCCCGCTGCATCAGTGATGGTAGTCGGTTCGCCCTGCTGGAACAATCCATCCGGAGTGATACTGTCGAGGAATATTTGCCAGTTAGCTAGCCCCAATTCTCCGGCATCCTTAACGCCGTTGTTGTTGAGGTCATTGAATTTTTGACCGCTGATTGTGCTCGACTGGAAGTTGCCGAAGTTGATGTTAGCGATGTCTTGACCGCTGGTGACAGTGATGTCGGCCGGGTTGGGGGTAGTTTGCGTCCAAGTAGGCTGCAAGACTTCCCGCACCTTATAGGTTCCTGCTGACAAATCGAGGAATTTGTAGCTGCCGGCGGCATCGGTGAGGGTGTTCGGTTCCCCGGTGTCAAGAGTGCCGTTATCGTTGGTATCGAGGAAGAATTGCCAGTTGGGTAGTCCTGTTTCTGCTGGCGCATCTTGGATGGCATTTTTGTTGAGGTCATTGAACTTCAGACCACTAATCGAGTTGGGCCTGAAGTTGCCGAAGTTGTTGTTTTGGGAGTCGGTGCCGCTGGTGACGGCGATCGTAAACGCGCCAGGAAGAGTAGGCGTAGCTGCATTGACAGGGGGTACAGTTTGCGTCCAGCCTGTTTGTGGCACTTCCCGCACTGTATAAGTGCCGGCTGGCAGGTTTGTGAACTGGTACTTGCCTGCGACATCGGTGACGGCGGCGTTAGTGCCTGTTTCGGCTGCTACTTGGTCTTGGACGCCGTTGTTGTTGGCATCCAGGTAGATTGTCCAGCCTCCTAGGGGTTGTTCTGCTGGCAAATCTTGGGTGCCATTTTTGTTGAGGTCATTAAATTTGATCCCGCTGATTTTGCCCAACTGGAGGTTGCCGAAGTCTTGAGCCGTAATGTTTGTGCCGCTGACCGGGTTAATTGTATAAAAAGCCGGGCCGGCGGTTTGTGAGAAACCAGTCGGTAAGTCTTCTCTCACAAAGTGCCGTCCGGAGCCGACGTTGGCAAAGCTATACGTCCCAGCAGCCGCTGGCGCTGTCCCGGTAACTAGAGAGGCGATTTCCGTGTCGCCTATATCTAAAGTGCTGTTATTGTTAGTATCTTTGAACAAGCGAACGGTGGTGCCGTTGAGCGGAGTGTCATCAGCAGAGAAGCCGTTGCCTGTGAGGTCGGTGAATTTGGTGCCACTAACGGTGATGTTTTGGAAAACGCCGAAGTTTTGACCGGTGACGGGAGTACCGCTTTGGGCACTAACGAGAATTGCGGCAGCGGGGAAAGAGATGCTGGAGTTGGCTGGGGCCGTGGCTTGTATCAGGTAATTGCCGGGGCCTATATCCGAGAATGTGTAATCTCCTGCTCCTGCAGTGGTTTGTGCAGTGCCGACAACAGTATCTGTGCCGACTTCTAGCGTACCGTTGGCGTTGGTGTCTTTGTAGAGGTTGACCGTGACGCCGTTTAATACGGTGTCGTCGGGCGTGAAGCCGTTGCCCGCGAGATCGGTGTAGGTTTTGCCCGCGATCGATGTTTTCTGGAAATTACCGAAGTTGGCACCCGTGACATTAACAATACCCGTATTGGCCGGAGTCGGGCCGAGAGTCTGCACCCAAGCAGTCGCAGGCGTTCCAGCGGGGGGCGCTTCTGTAATCGGAGTATCGGTTTTTACGTCGCGGAGGATGTAAGTGCCGTCGGCTGCGGTGGTAGCGCTCTTCGTGCCTACAGAAATCACCCAGCCCGGAAGACCTGGTTCAGTCGCCGCGGCACCTTGCAGGCTATCCCCGTTAAGGTCGTTGAATTTAACCCCTGTGACGATCGGGCCGTATTCATAAGCACCGATATCAACACTAGCGCCGATCGTCCGGGGGAAGCCAGCACCCCGCTGGTCAGTCGCGCCCGCAGCAGCCGCAGCCGCGGCGGCATCGCCGCCATCGATCGCCGGATTAGGAGTCGCAGTGCTGTCAGCCAAAGCATAAGTCACGGGAACCGCTGTAGCCTGGTTCAATCCTGCGGTAGGGGCGATGACATTTGCGAGAGGAACGGTCAGTTGCTGGGCGACAGGTAAATTGCTGCCAGCCACGTTCCCGATCAAATTGTTGATACTGGTGGCGGCGAAGGTTCCGAACACGTCAGGACTTGCGCCGCCCAAATTGCCCGCGACGATCGAATTTATGACATTCACAGTACCGCCATTCGTCGCAATCCCCCCGCCGTTGGCAACAGCAGGATCAGTACCAGCACTATTGCTAGTAATGGTGTTGTTAGTGAGAGTTGCAGTAGCGCCGTTGTTGACAAAAATCGCCGCACCCGCGCCCTTGCCGGGTGTAGCGCCCGCGCCGCCTGCAGCGCCGCCTGTTGCTGTATTGCTGAACAAAGTGCTGTTGTTCAGGGTCAAACTGCCAGTATTAACAAAAATTGCGCCTCCCAAACCAGCACCGCCACCGCCGCCGGCTGGGCTGCCGGCGCCGCCCGGGGAGAAAGCTCCGACTATCGTGCTGGCTCCGCCTACTGTACCGCTGCCGCCACCTCCTCCGAAGCCGCCAGCGCCGCCGTTGCCGATCGCACCTGCGGGAGTGCCGGTACCGCCAGCGCCGCCAGCGCCGCCAGCGCCACCAAAGCCACCAGCACCGCCTGCACCCCCTAGACCCCCAGCCCCGCCTGCACCGCCTGTACCCCCTGGACCCCCAGCCCCGCCTGCACCGCCCCCACCGCCGATGACGCCTGCGGCACCGCTACCGCCTGGGCCGCCTGCGCCGCCAGTACCGCCTGCGAAGGTAGTGCTGCCGCCGGGACCGCCCGGACCGCCTTGGCCGCCGGGAACGCCCGCTCCAAAAGTATTGTTAACGCCAGCACCACCACTACCAGCGTTGGGTGCAGCAGCAGTACCGGGCGCACCAGCACCGCCGGCAGTTGTGAAGTTGAAGCCAGGAGTGCCACCGAAGAGGGTGCCGAAATCAGCGCTGCCACCAGCACCGGCTGCGACTGGGGCTACCGCTGCTGCTGCCCCGGCGCCTCCTGTAGCGGTGTTGCCAGTAAAGGTCACGCTGTTAACTGTGACAGCGCCGTTGTTGATAAATAGTGCGCCTCCTATGCCGGCCCCACCGCCACCGCCGCCTGTACCGGCACCACCCACTGCTCTACCGTTGGCAATTGTTAGGTTAGAAATGCTGACAGCAGCACCGCTGTCTACAGAGAAGCCCCGGTTAGTGTTGAGATTTAGGGTGAAACCGCCACCGGTCAACGTGATGGGGTTAGTGATTCTGGGCAGAACTTCTCCGGGGGCGAAGGTGATGTCGCCGGTGATGGCAATCGTGTCGGTGTCGGTTAAAACATTTGCCACCAGAATCTTATCGCGCAGTTCGCCAAATGTGGCGACTAAAACTGCACTATAAGCTTCCCTCGCCTCTGCCGAAAATGCCAAAGGTGTTTCTATGTGGCCCGTAGTCACTTCCAGCACCCAGTCTCCACCCAACGCAGCATTCCCGGTCAAGTTATCGGAAGCGGCAATATTTGCTCCGGTGAGCTGGCTCAGCCTTTCCACGAAAGCCACACCTGCTTCTGTGGCGGCGACGTTGCAACCGTAAAGCAGAATTTCGGGTTTAGCTGTAATTGGAGAGTTAGAGTTTGCCTCGGGTGTTGGCAAAGCAAACCATGTTTCTAAATAATTGCGGTAGCTTTCAATGTTGCTGAGATTTAGTTCTGTTGCGCCGATTTGCAAGCTGGCTGCTGCGCCGTGAGACAAAATGTGGACGGCTGCAATGTTTTGCCGCTGTTTAAGTGTTTCGGCGATTTGCTCTATGCCGTCGCGATCGGCTTTCAGAATAACAATTTCTGTATCGGGATTGACCGTTTCTGTTAAACTTTCACAATCTTTAACTTGTGAATCTGCAAAAACTATCTGGTGCTTCCGTTCTTTATAGAGTTCCACGTTCAAATTCTCCTGGTACACGCACACATCAAATTCATATCACAAACCAACCGCAGCAGCGATCGAGCTTTTTCCGCTAAGTGGGGATGAGAGTCGTTGGCGAAGCCCTCGAAGAGGATCGCCCCTAACTTTCACCTAAATTGAATATTGACAAAAACGTTATTTTATGCTCCCCTGTCCTAACTGAGTTAGTTTGATGGTTGAGAAGTTTTAAAGGGGAATATTGTTCCGGCTGTTTCCCAAAAAGTTGGACGAAACTTGCGCGCTGCTTTATGCTCTACCCGAAATGGATAAAGTACCAGATTTTATAAAAATTGTCAATCAAATAATTAACCGATGGCGATCGATATTTATGAGTCAAGAGTTATCAATCACGGTTATTAGCTGTAAGCTGATATTATTTGGTAGTTGTTGGCTGCTGAATGATATGTATGTGCGATCGAACAACCGCAATCAAATTGCTTGGTAGTAAAGAATACAAGTCCTCTGAGTTTTATGAAGACTTGCATTCCTCACTAGAAGCGTGATAACGGTAATTTTACAGGAATAGATATGCTGACTCATGACTAACATTCCTGGAGGCTATTAGACTCAATACACCGCCTAGAATAAATAATATTCTGCCTGTCAGTGCAGAATATTAACTCCTCTTCCAGGTTGGTGCGTCCAAGACTCACTAATTACCAAGTTTCTTCATCGGGATTATTGGAATTGCTCCAGATTTCCACATCTAAATCATTGAGATAAATCAGAGCCGTTTCAATCTGTTTACTTGTACCGTTAAGTTCCAAGTCAAACCAACCGTCATCTAAAGTTTTGACACCCAACAAAGCAGCATTAAAATTCACCGTCAAACCGTATTTAGAAATCAGGTTAGATATCACAGGTTCCTGATGGTACTCTTTAGGAACACGAATGCGAATGCGGGTTTGAGTTGGTCTGCTGTCGCCACTTTCAGATTTGGGAATATCTGATTCTTGGGTTTTGTGAAAATTGTCGATCGCCTCAAATTCAGCTTCGCTAGTGTTGTGAGCTAACATTTCAGCCTCCTAATGTTTATTGATTTCAGGGATGAGGTACGCAGTGCGAACCCTAAAGCCCTAATGGCTAATGACCAATGACCAATGACTAATGACTATTATTCAACCTCCTTAATGCTAGTTTTTCGTTCCAAAATTTCCTTAAGTACAAGGGTAATAACTCCTAAGAAACCTAGAATTACCGCCGCTGAAAATGCGGCTTGCGTCGCGTACTGCTTGTAAGCATCCTCTACAAACAAAGGCAAAGTTTGCGTTTTTTTAGCAATATTTCCTGACACTACAGAAACGGCTCCAAATTCTCCCATTGCTCTAGCATTGGTCAAAATTACTCCGTAAAGTAATCCCCAGCGAATACTGGGAAGCGTGACATTCCAGAAAATTTGCCAGTCATTTGCTCCCAAAGTTTTCGCCGCCTCTTCTTGATCGGTTCCCACTTCTTCCAAAACAGGAATCACTTCGCGGGCCACAAAAGGCAAGGTAACAAAAGCAGTAGCTAGCACCATTCCAGGGAAGGCAAAAATAACCCTGATATTGGCCGCCTCCAGCCACGGTCCGAACCATCCCACCCGACCGTAAAGCAGTACAATCATTAAACCTGCAACTACGGGAGATATGGCAAAGGGCACGTCTAAAATGCTGATTAATAGCGTGCGCCCCCGAAATTTATTGCGGCCAATTACCCAGGCTGCACACAAACCGAAGACTGTATTTACAGGAACGACAATCAGAGAAATTATCAGGGTTAGTTGGGCTGCGTGCAGAAAATCTGGCGAGGTTAAGTTAGAAAAAAATGGCTCAAATCCCTTTCTGAAAGCTTGGTAAAAAACGTTGACCATGGGGATGAATAAGACGAGAGCAAGATAGCCGCTCGCAATTCCGATTAAAGTTGGTTTTACCCAGGCTTTCTCCTGACTCCGACTAGAACCCGCGGGCGGAAAGTTATAATCAGCGCGTGAATTGATATTAGCCGTCATAGCGTCTTCTCCATGCTTGTAATAGATTAATTGCGAACAGCATTGCCAGGGAAATAGCTAACAGGACAGTGCCGATAACTGTTGCTCCTGCATAGTCGTACTGTTCCAATCTTTGAAAAATTAATACTGGCGCGATTAAATCTTTGAAGGGTATGTTAGAAGCTACAATTACAGTAGAGCCATACTCGCCAACCGCTCGCGAAAAGCCGAGTGCTACTCCGGTTAAAATAGACGGAAATAGCGGCGGTAAAACTACTCGCCAGAAGGTTTGAAATTGAGAAGCACCCAAGCACCAAGCTGCTTCTTCGATGTCTTTTTCCATCTCGTTTAAAACTGGCTGTACAGTCCGCACGATAAAGGGCAAGGAAATAAATATCATCGCTATTCCTACGCCCAAGCGAGTAAATGAAATCTTGATTCCAAAGGGTGCAAATAGCCCGCCGATCCAGCCGTTATCGCTGTAAACTGTGGCGAGAGTTAAACCTGCGACGGAGGTGGGCAGTGCAAAAGGTAAATCGACTGCTGCATCCACAACCCGTTTTAAGGGAAAGTCGTAGCGGACTAATACCCAGGCAATCAAGGTGCCAAATACTCCGTTAATTAATGCCGCCATTAATGCCGTAAAGAAGGTGACATCGTAGGCGGAAAGGGCGATCGGACTGGTGGCAATTGCCCAAAATTCGGCGGGGTTGGCTGTGCTGGCTTTCAGCAGCATTGCTGTAACTGGGAGCAATAGCATTAAGCTGAGGTAGCCTAGGGTGATTCCCCAAGGTAATGTTATTTTGCCGATCGCCTTTTTGATATTTTCGATCGGAGACTCAGGGTTGCTGGTTGGAGATGATACAGCCATAAGTGAATAGTTTTGAGTTGTCAAGAATAGTGAATCTTTTAGATCCCCGACAACTTCCGGGAAGTCGGGGCTCTGGGCATTCTGTTTTTTTACTGTTTAATTGAACCTTGGATTTTGTCAAAAACAGCTCCGTCATCGAAGAATTTCTGCTGAATATCTCCCCAACCTCCTAAGTCTTGAGCTGTAAAGAGGGTTTTGATGGGGGCATATTTTTTGACAAATTCTGGTTCCGCCGCTACTGTCGCATCTACTGGGCGGAAGCCTACTTTGGCAAATTCTCGCTGAGCTTCTGGGGTGTAGAGAAACTTGACAAATGCTTCGGCGACTTCGCGAGTACCGTGTTTATCAACGTTTTTATCGACGATGGCAATCGGATTGTCGATCGAAACATTGACTTCGGGAATACTATAAGTCGGTTTTTCGCCTTTCTCACCTGCCAGAAGGATCTCGTTTTCGTAGTTAATTAAGGCGTCGCCTTGCCCTTGTTTGAAAAATACATCAGTGGCTTCGCGGGCATCTTTAGTCAGGATGGGGACGTTTTTGTAGACTTTGCTAGTAAAGTCTAATGCTTTCGTTTCGTCTCCTCCGGTTTTAACAACAGAGCCCCAAAGTGCGAGGAAATTCCAACGGGCAACGCCTGATGTTTTAGGATCGGCAGTAATCACTTTTACTCCGTCTTTGCTTAAATCTTCCCAGGTGTTGATGCCTTTGGGATTGCCTTCGCGCGTGACTATTGCTCCTACGGATTTACTGACTATGCCTTCGTTGGGGACTTCTTTTTCCCACCCGGGCTCAATGAGTCCGGCTTTTTCGATTTTTGCGGTGTCGAGGGCAAGGGCTAGGTGTACGATGTCTGCTTCTAAACCGTCAATTACGGCCCGAGTTTGGGAACCGGAACCGCCGTAGCTTTGGTTGAAAGTGACGGTTTGACCCTTTTCTTTTTGCCATTGTTCTACGAATTTGGGAATTATCGCTTCGTGGGCGGCTTTGGTGACGGCGAAGGATACTAGGGTTAATTCTACGTTGCCTTTGTTGGCTGCTGGGCTAGCACCGCCTGGACTGCTACCGGGAGTGGCTGCTGGGTTGTTGGTGGTTCCCTGGCCGCAGGATGCAACGGCTAGACTTAAAGTTATTCCCACTAAAAATAGCGACACAAATCTTTTCAGCGCTGTCAATGATTGATTTGTGCCGGCGAGTGGCTGTTGCGGCCAGTAAAGGTGTTGAGTTAGGCGTTGCCACGGGGTCATTATATTTGTTCCTCTAGAGAAAGTACGGTTCTTAGGTAGGAATACCGTAATTATGGTTGTGAAGTACGATTATAGACAAGAGCGAGTGAAATGGCAACAAAAAAAACAAATGGGGGGAACTTATGGTCGATCGCATATTCTGATGTCTTTTCCCTCGGTGCTTTCGATCCAGATTTGGGGTAAAATGTAAAGCGTATAAATACTATTATTGAGTTAAGGTGCTAAACTTGCGCGACTGCACGATACGCCCTACGACTACCATCGGCCGATCGCCCAAATGTAATAGCCCTGCCAAGAGTCCCCGCCCCAGGGGGATATGTCTGACTCGCGCGATCGCCCTTAAGTAAGAAAAAGTTTTAACTGGTATGTCCTTACCCCGCCCAGTCTCAGACACTCTAATTGAACTGTTGAAGCCTGTAGCCTCTGAATTGGGAGAAAGATTGGGAGCAAGCGCTGTCAACGAACGCTATGCAGAAATTGAGCCCTCTGGTTCTTCAGCTTTGAACCAGCAAATCAAAAAAGACCCCCGCTGGATTAAAGCACAAGTAAGATATTTGCAGCGGCAGCAGGCCAGAGAACAAGAATTAATCGCGCTCGCCGGCGCAGAAGAAAGGGTAAAGGAAGAACGGGCTAATCGAATTAAGGCACAAGAAGTAAGAGATAAGCGGGCAATTAGCCGACTTTGCCGCGACTTAATGCGGGAGTTTCAATCAGAAGCAATTCGAGTTAAGCTGAGCGAAATTCAAACTATTTGGGACAGGGATAACTGGTTTTCTAATTTGAGCAGGCAGGAAACTGAACAGATTTTGCAGCAGCAGCAGCACCGATTGCTGCTGTTAGTTGCTCCCGCAAAAATTAGCCAAGATTGCCCTGATTCGTTTCGCCACAATTTGAATATCGAGCTGCCGGCTAAGTTAAGAGCTTTTTTGAACCAGCACTACCCCCAGCACGGAGATTTGTCTCCGGTTCAGTTTTACGGAGACTATTTCAAAAAATCGATTTCTGATATTGATGTGGAGCGGTTGCAGAGTGTTTTGTCTCCCGTACCGACAGCTATACTGTACAGCGATATCAGCGATTATGAAGTTAATTTTCATGTCGGTTTTTGGGGAATCATAAATCAGAGCGTTTCTCTAGTGGCGATGCAGCCTTGGAATTGGGAAGAGGTTTATCACCAGTTGGAAGCGCAGGGGAAAGATGAAAAACTGAGCCTGCGGATTATTCGGCAAATAATTGTGACTATTCACAAGTTATTGGCGGCTTTTTTAGCTGATTTGTATTATTTAAATATCGATTTTACTCACGAACCTCAGTTATTTAAATTAGAGGCGGAATTTGCTCAGGAATGGTTTTCTAAAGATTGGGCCCAACCGTATATTGAAACTCTTAAAGAAATTCAGGAGCAGCAGCGAATAGTCTATAAGGGAGAGATGCGGAGGCTGGCGCTTCGAGAGGCGAAAGCTAAGGCGGAACGCCAGCGTTTGGAGGAAGCTGAACTAAAACGCAGAGAGGAAGCTGAGGCGGCATCTAAGCGGGTGAAGGAATTAGCTCACAAATTCAAACATCAGAAATGGCGGTGTGTATATACGCTGCCAGGACATTTATCGTTTGTGAATTCTCTGGCGATTAGCCCTGACGGTAAAATTCTGGCTAGCGGTAGTTGGGATAAAACTATTAAGATTTGGAATTTAGAAACAGCGGAATTAATTGGCACTCTGACGGGACATTCCGATCGCGTAAATTCGGTTGCTATTAGCTATGACGGAAAAATGTTGGTCAGCGGCAGTTCGGACGAAACAATTAAGTTTTGGAATTTGCACAGCGGCGATTTGCTGTGTACTTTTCCGGGACATTCTATGGAGGTGAATTCGGTGGCGATTAATCCGAAGCGCCTGGTAATTGCTAGCTGCGGCGGGGCTGATAATACGATTAAGCTGTGGAATTTGCGGAGTGGCGAGTTGCTGCGGACTTTGAGGGGTCATTCTGACAATGTGAATGCGGTGGTTTTTAGCCCGGACGGTAAAATATTGGCGAGTGGCAGTTCGGATGCGACGAGCAAGGTTTGGGATGTGGAAAGCGGCAAGTTGCTGCGGACTCTTTCGGGGTTGAATGTTGGGGTGAATTCGGTGGCGATCGCGCCGGACGGTCAGATTCTTGCTAGCGTCAGCAATGATTATACGATTAAGCTGCGGAATTTGCACACGGGCAGTTTGTTGCGGATTTTAAATACTAATTCTGGAAGGGGAAAGGGTGTAACGAATTTAGGAACGACTGAGGCGGTGCATATTTTGCAGAATTATGTGAGTCGGGGCGAGTCGGTTGCTATCAGTCGGGACGGTTTGACTTTGGCTAGCGGGTGCGATGATAATACGATTAATATTTGGAATTTGCAGACCGGGGAGCTGTTGAGCAGTCTGAAGGGACATTCGGGTACGGTGTACTCGGTGGCGATCGCACCTTCGGGCAATTTGCTCGCCAGCGGCAGTGCGGATCAGACGATTAAGATTTGGCGCTGCGATTAGTTAATTGGCAGTGGGCAGTCTGCAGCGGGCAGACAATTTCGGTTTTGCCCTTACGGGGAGGGGTTTTGAGCGAATTTGAAAAAAAAATGGCTGGGGGGGTTGCGCTAATGACTATAAGTTTGCTATATTAAGTTTCACTGCTGGTGTAACTCAGTTGGTAGAGTAGCTGATTTGTAATCAGCCTGTCGCAGGTTCAAATCCTGTCACCAGCTTTATTAGTATAATTTTGATAGATATAACTATCTACAAATCACAAGCTCTATGTTGACGATCGAGCAAATTGAAGCCGCTATCCTGGATCTACCACCAGATAAGTTTCATCAACTTTTGGAATGGTTTCTTGAGTTGGATTATCGGCGTTGGGACGTGCAGTTAGAACTAGATATTGCTGGCGGTAAGTTGGAAGATTTAGCCCAGGAGGCGATCGCAGATTTTGAGGCGGGGCGCTATCGGGAAATTTGATGCATTACACGACTCGTCGATTTTGGGAATGCTACAACGCTTTACCTGAAACGGTAAAGCTTTCCGCCGATCGATGTTACGAATTACTCAAAGCCGATCCAACTCATCCATCCCTGCATTTCAAAAAAGTCGGCAAGTATTGGTCAGTCAGAGCCGGACAAGACTACCGAGCTTTGGGTATAGGGATTGAGCAGGGTATTTTGTGGTTTTGGATCGGCGCGCACGCAGAGTACGATCGGCTTATTGGCTAACATTAACATCAATTTTACCTAACGCAGCGCAGGCTGTTTTCAACCATTCAATTGTTGCTGCATCAAGTACGGGTTCGAGTTTCTCGACTACCGAAGCGTGATAATTATTCAACCATGCGAGTTGAGTCTTTGACAGTCGATCGACATTTATCAATTTGCCCTCAAACGGAATATACGTCAGCGTTTCAAATCCGTACCAAACGGTACCGTTTTTGGATGGCATTTCCCTGACAACATAGAGATTTTCGATGCGAATTCCGCCCCATCCCGGTTCGTAATATCCCGGTTCGATGCTCGTTACCATTCCGGCTTCCAGGGGATACTGCACAGATTTGCTGATGCCGTTGGGCCCTTCGTGACCGGCTAAAAACGCGCCGACTCCGTGCCCTGTACCGTGTCCGTAGTCTAGCTGTTCTTGCCATAATACCGCACGGGCGATCGCATCTAATTGCGCTCCCGTTGTTCCTTTGGGGAATTGCTGCATTGCACAGTTGATGTGCGCGATTAAGACTGTTGTGTAGTGTTCTATTTGTAGCGCCGTCGGTTCTCCGATACTTATTGTTCTCGTATCGTCGGTTGTACCTGCTAAATATTGCGCGCCTGAGTCAAGCAGCAGCAGTTCCCCCGGTTTTAACGTGATTTCTGGGCTGGGGGTTCCGTAATGTACGATCGAGCTATTGGCTCCCGCACCGGCGATCGTTCTAAAAGTTAAAGTCTGAAAATCTGTTTCTTGCTGATAAAAATTTTCGATGCTTTCTTTGACATCAAACTCGGTCACTACCTTACCATTTTCTAGCTGTTCTGTCAACCACTTTAAAGTCAAAGTTTTCGCTCGACTTGCTTTGAAATTGGCTGATTTCATCTGCTCAATTTCTACGGGATTTTTGCGAGCTTTCATCCCTTCTACCGGATGAGTATCAAAAACTATTTCGATGTTGTAGAACTGCGCTTCTTGATGGTTTAATATTAACTGGTACGTGCCTGCTGTGCTGTGTTTCGGGTCTAAAAGTACCCGAACTTTATGTGGCAAATTTACGCAATTTTCTAATGTATGCGGATAGTCTGCGTAGGGAAGCAAAGTTACATCTTCCCGCAATTCTTGCTTAATTTCTAGCGAAATTCGTT
The DNA here is from genome assembly GCF_036705385.1 of Microcoleus sp. B3-A4. Lineage (NCBI taxonomy): Bacteria > Bacillati > Cyanobacteriota > Cyanophyceae > Oscillatoriales > Microcoleaceae > Microcoleus > Microcoleus sp. B3-A4. Next base: position 166,935 of record NZ_JAUBUI010000001.1, read on the forward strand.
CGGAATTTGTAAACAAAAACGCTGCATCTGTGGTGACAATGGCATAGGATATGAAGATGGGAATGTGGGGAATATCCGAGCCTCGGAGATTGAACAGCCACGCTATTTGATTCAGGTTGGTAATCGGAAGCACATCGATATTGGCTTTTTGCATCGCTTCCCTGACTCTGGCTAATTTTTCGGCGGTGGTTTCTCCTGTCAGGGATGCAGGTAAGCTAAATATGGGTTCTGCATCAATCGCGGGTAAAGTCTCTGCTGTTTGCCAAGGAGTTTGCGATCGCACTTTGTCTGTCAAATTCTCCCGGATTGGTATGAGTTCAATCTCTGCATTCGCGAATTTTTTCACCCAATTTTGATATTGCTCTGTCGCTACTGTAAACGGGTCAAAACCCAGGCGAATTTTAGTTGATTTTTCTGCCGATTCTACCGCCAGTTTTTCTAAAGTTTCAATTAAGGTTAAATTTCCTTCTAAGCCGAGTTTCGATATTTGAATAATTCCAGTATCGACTTGCAATTCGGCTTGTTCGTAATAGCGGGAATCCACAAACAACCAAGCGGCATCTTTACCAACCAACAAATCACCAGCGGAACCCGTAAAACCGCACATCCAAGCTCGCCGCTGCTTGGCTGCTGGAACTGATAAATTTAAGTGTTCGTCAACCGCTGGGATGTAATAGCAATCTAATTCATAATCTGCCATCAAATCGCGCAAGTCTGCCAGTCTTGCAGCGGAGGTATCTTGGGTATTTGTATTTGCTTTTAAATTAGTGGCAACCATGTTGAATCTTCCTATTTTACTTGTTTAAAATTGTCTTCAAACCTTTAACTAATCTCCTAATACCAGCGGTGGCGGTTGCTTTCTCCAAAGCACCGTAAGCAACGCGCAAATAGCAGCCGCTATCCATGCCGAAGGTTGTACCGGGAAGCACTGCTACGTGATATTCGCGAATTAATTTTTCTACTAATTCCATTGTATCGATTTCAGTATCAACTTTCAAGAAAAAGTAGAAAGCTCCAGCGGCCGGGGAAATTGTACACAAGTTTTGGATGGTATTGAGTTCGTCTAATACGAGTTGTCGCACAGATGCGATCGCCCTTACATAATTATCGCAGTAACCTCTACCAACTTGCAAGGCTCCCAGCGCTGCATACTGAGAAATTACGGGCGGACAAATTAAGATTGTATCTTGAATTTTTCTCACTGAAACGAGCAAGTGTTCTGGGATTACCATATACCCGATCCGCCAACTCGCAAAACCGTAGGCTTTGGAGAGGCTAAATAGAGAAATTGTATGTTCGCTGCTGTGGGAAAAAGCGGCAGGCGAACAGTGTTTGACGCCGTTATAAGTAAAATATTCATAAGCTTCATCGCTGATGTGATAGATGTTGTGCTGGCGACAAATTTCGTTAACTTCGCGGAGTGCTTCGGGAGGATAAACAACACCAGTGGGATTATTTGGGGAAATGGTAACTATGGCTCGCGTTTTGTCGGTAATTGCTTTTTTTATAGCATCGATATTAAGTTGATAATTGGCGTCAGTTTCTACTATCACAGGTCGGCAACTTGCCATAATTGCCGCCATTTCGTGGTTGAAGTAATAAGGTGATTGGATAATAATTTCGTCTCCCGCCGAGGTGATGGCGAGAATGGCGTTGGTAAATCCCATATTGCTGCCGGCAGTAACGACAATGCAGTTTCTGCTGTTAATTTCTATGTTGTTATCTGTTTTTAGTTTGGCTGCGATAGCATCTTGTAATTGTGGAATTCCTTCCACGGCTTTATATTTGTGATTGTCGGTATTTGCGAAAAATTCGGGAATTCGGTCAAATGATTCTTGTGGCGGATTGTAGTAAACTACGCCTTGTCCTAAAGATATTGTTCCCGGATTTTGGCGGATAAGTTCGCCAACTACTGGAATTATTGGCGACTGTACCGATTGCATTCGAGTCGGGTGATTTTTCATCATATATTATAGGTAATTTTAGGGCAGGTTTAGTGATAATGTACGTCCTTAAGCAAGTTTACTATTTCACGCACGCGCCTCTCACTTCAGGCTCTATGTATTTCTATTTTAGAACCTTGGGGTGATTTAGAAACTTTAACTTGTGCCGGCAATCTTTCGCCCAATTCTCGAACGTGGGTAATCACTCCAATCAGCCTTTCTCGCTGCCGCAAAGATTCTAAAATTTGAGTAACGCTTTCGAGAGTTTCGGTATCTAAAGTACCAAATCCTTCATCTAGAAATAAGCTGCCCAAGTGAGCTCCTTGAGACAGCTTTTCTGACAAAGCTAAAGCCATTGATAAGGAAGTGGCAAAGGTTTCGCCACCAGAAAGAGTACGGACTCGTCTAGCTTCGCCGCCGTTCCAATTATCTGCTACCCAGTATTCGCCGTCTTGGTTTATTAGTTTGTAGCGATTTTCGGTTAATTCTTGCAAAATTAAGGTGGCGCTGCCGACTAATTCTGCTTCTAAATGTTCTAAAATGTATGATTGAAATTCGTTGGATTTGAGGTTCTGCGCTAAGGTGTGATAAGTTTGCTCTTGTTCTGTGAAATTTGTGATTTGCTGTGACAGTCTTTCGGCTTGTTCGAGATTTTGGGCTGCTACTTGAATCCAAGCTAAAAGTTCGGCGCGGTTGTTGTTGGCTTGTTTGAGGTTTTCTTGGGCGGTATGTTTTGCCGATCGCACTTGTGCTAATGTATTCTCATCGGTAGTTCTGCCTGCGATCGCCTCGCTCAAATCTTTTGCCCGCGTCTCTAACTGAATTTTTGATTCGCGGTGAGAGCGAATAGCATTTTCCCATTCAGATTGTTCCTTAACTGTCGCAACCGCTGCTAAAAATGTCTCTTCTGTGAAATCAACCGCTGTTAATTTTGCGGACCAATCCAGGTTTAACTGCTGTTTCTGGGCTTGGGCTTGTCCAAAAGCTTCTCCCGCTTGTTGCTCTCTCTCTGCTGCTTGAATAACCTTATTTTGAGCAGTTTGATAGGATTTTTCTGCAACTTTCAGCAGATTTGCCAAGTCTTGCTTGTCTTGTTCTAAGACTTTTGCTAAATTAGCATAAGGCTGATATTCGGTAATTTGATAAAGCGCATTTACACAACTTTGCAACTGCTGCTGGCGGCGGTCGGATTCGGCGATCGCATCTTGATATTCCTGCTGTTTAGCTGCTTGAGTCGCTACCGCAAAATTAAATCTTTCCTGAAAATTATCATATTCCAATGATGCCAGTTGGAACTGCTGTTCGGTTTGGCGGTATTGGCGATCGCTCTCTTTAAGGATTGCCAACTCCTGCTGCAACCCCAAGCTTTCCCAATGATGAGTCTCCAGAACTTGAGTGATTTCCTGCTGCAATTCGGCCACTTTATTCGCGGTTAATTCCAACATTTGAGCAATTTCCGACTCTTTTTGCAGGCAGGCTGAAACTGCACTTTTTCCCTCAGCCGCAAACTTTTGAGCATCTTGAAAAACCTTATTTGCTGTCGCCAATTTCTGCCGCAAACCAGCGACATCGACAATATTAGAATTCGGCAAAGGAGGGAGGCTCTCGCTCTCAGGATGCACCCCCCCGCACACCGGGCAAGTATCGCCCGAATTCAGCGACATTCTGATAGCAGCAACACTCTCTAAACGTGCCGCTTCCGCATTAGCGGTTTCCGCCGCTTCTAACTCGCGGGCGCACTCTTTTAGCCTGATTTCGGCTGCTTCTAAATTAGCGGTAACCTCCACATAATTCTGTTGAGCCCTTTCCTTCTGGGCCAGAGATTTATCGAACTGTTCTTGCTGAGTCTTTTGTTGCTTGCTAATTAGCTGAACTTCCATCAATAAGGGTGAAACTTGCTGCAATTGCTCTAAACGCTTTCCTCCCGGCGCATACTGTGCGAGCTGTGCCGCTGCTTGAGTAACTCGAAAACCCGCACCTTGAATTTTAGTGTTAGCAGCTTGCAAGTCTTTATCTGCTGCCATAAAAAAGCGGAGTTTTTCCTGTTGAATTTTTTGGGCAAGCGCAACTTCTTTTTCTAATTGAGCGCGCTGTTCTTCATATACTTTAGCAGCAGCTAGAGCATCTTCGCGAGCCTTAATTTGTGGCGCTAGCACCTCTTCTTTGGCTTTTGCCGCGTCAAGTTGCTGCTGCTCTACTGCTAGCTCAGAGCGAGCTTTAATTAACTGCTTTCGCGCTGCCACCGAGGCACTTGCGGCAGTTTCATACTGACTGCGAGCCGATCGCACTAAAGCCCAATCTCCCTGTAAATGATTGGCAGCTTGCGCTCTTTCTAAACGCTGTGCTAAAATTGCAACCTCAGCAGAATTAGCATTTAATTGGGTCAGTTCTTGTTGTAACTCTTGCCAGCGAGCGATTTGCGAAAATAGCTGTTCCTCTTCATCTAGATCCTTCTGAGCTTTCATCACAGCGCGCTCGAACAGGGGCAACTGCTGCTCTAAAATCAAAAGTTGCGATCGTCTTTGAGCCACCTCATCAGCCGTCGGCGCACTCAAATCCGCTAGCTGCCTTTCCACCATTTCCCGTTCCTGTTTCAGCAACTTTGCGAGTTCATTTGTTTCCTTCCGCATCTGCTCAAAAATCTCAAATCCCGCTAGCTGTCGCAAAATTTCCCGGCGTTTTGATGTATCCCCTTTAATAAACTCGTCAAACTTGCCTTGAGGCAGAACAATTGCTCGCGTAAAAGTATCAAAATCCATTCCTAAAATCTGTTCAATGGTATTTTGAACAGCAACGATACTCGTCCCCAAAGTTTCCCATTGACCATTTTGCCAGTTGTCCAAAATCACCTTATTTTCAGGAGATTTCGGACGAAAACGCCACCTTCGCGTCACCCGATACTGTGCCGAACCCACAGCAAAACGCAACTGCACTTTTAAATTTTCGCTGCCTTGACTTGCCAAATCACTTACTTGTTTGCCGCTGCGAGTTGTCGTGCCAAAAAGAGCATAAGTCATGGCATCTAACAGTGAAGATTTGCCCGCACCTGTAGCACCAGTAATTGCAAACAAATCGAGTTGAGAAAAATCTAAACGCTGTTCGCGGTGGAAGCTGGTAAATCCTTCGAGAATAAGTTCGAGTGGACGCATACTGATTTTAGTTTTAGGATTTGGGGTTTTAGATTGTTATATTCAGGTCTACTGTATTCCTTCTACAGTCTTCCCGATCCCCCCTAACCCCCCTTAAGAAGGGGGGGACAAGAGTATTATCAAAGTCCCCCAACAACCAGGGGGATTTAGGGGGATGTAGACTCAACTACAAGCGACATTGAGCGTGGGTTTCAGTCTTAAAACTATTTGAAATTTTAGATTGTTGATTTGGGATTGTATCTTTTTACCCATTTAATTGTTAACTGTTTCCTTAAACTTCTTGTACAAATTTTGAAATTCCTCCAATACTGTCGGTTTCGGTGTCGTTCCCAAGCGGTTTTGATAATAGTTGCAAAACTCGGCTGCCGGATCGAAATTATTGGGATCGATATTAGTTATTTCGGTTGCTTCTAGCGCTGCATCTGGATAGCGCGGTTCAATTAACAGCGCTTGAGAACAAATTTGGCGCACTCGATCGGCAAGTCCGATTTGCGGACTGTCCAGTTCGACAATTACTTTCAAGAAACCCGGGTGATACTGATGAGCTTCTAAAGTTTCATCGAGATTGTCGTTATGACATTTAAGCACTTTTAACGGCTTGTGGCAAGCCACAGGCTTAAATTCTACCTTTGCCTGACTTCCCGGCTCAACTTCTATCAAGCAAAATCCTTTTTCCTGTTCCGCTTCTCCAAAATCTAACTGAATCAAAGAACCGGAATAATAAGCGGGAGAAGTCTCAGAAATCCGCTGGTGAATGTGGATGTGTCCGAGGGCGACATACTGAGCTTCCGGCGGCAGAGTTTGCGATGAAAGTAGGTATTTTTCTCGCGTGTAATAAGCGACTTCGGATTTTGCCAATCGAGCGCCGTCAATGCTCATGTGTCCCATGAGAAAATTGACAGTATTGTCTCTAAAATCTCTGGTTAAATCTTCGAGTAAATATGCTACTATTTCGCGGTAATCTTTTCGGCGATCGGCATCGCCCGACTGCCATAGAGAATTAGCATCTAACAGTCTTTGTTCGGAAGCAAAAGGCATCGCTCCCACGCAAAGTTTACCGCTTTTTGTATTGAGAGTAATTGTGCCGCCGTCTGCAGAAAGCCTGGGTTTGCCTAAAGCGCGAACACCGGCGAGGGAAAGCAACTGCGCGATGCTGTCGATGCGGGATGCCGAATCGTGATTACCGGCGATCGCAATTGCGGGAATTCCTGCCGCTTGGAGTTCGCAGAAAAAGTTATAAGCAATGCGTTCGGCGTAAGCGGGAGGGTTGGGCACGTCGAAAATGTCGCCCGCAACGAGCACAGCATCGACATCCAATGCTTTTGCTTGCTTCAAAATCTGTTCGAGGGCGATCGCAATTTCAAAAGTGCGATCGATCCCTCGAAAACGTCGCCCTAAATGCCAGTCAGCAGTATGAATTATTCGCATAGTACGAGGAGTATTTTGTTTATGTTAACTGAGATGTTGTACCATTTTCAAGAACGGGCAAGATGCCCGTTCCACAAAGAATGAATTTCTTGTGGAACGGGCATCTTGCCCGTTCATAAAAGGCTGATTTAAAATGGTAAAATATCTCAGTTTTAATACTTTGTGCGATCGCGGTATAAATATCTGCCACAGTTTATGCCTCTTCCTGTTCTCGAATTGCTGTTTCAATCTCATCAGGATATGCCTCAGCATAAGCCCAAGCATTCGCCAAGTCAGCGGCACCCAGAGTCGGATAATCTTCTAAGAGTTCAGCCTCAGAAATACCTAAACGGCGAGAATTCACCAGTACCCAAACAGGAATTCGCGTTTGTCTGATGCAAGCATCGCCGCCGCACACGCCGGGAGTCTTTTGAATTCCCGACCAAAATTTTCTTAAACTTTGGGCTAGTAATTCTATAGCTTGAGCCTTTTCTTCGGGACTTAAAGCTAAGAGTTGCGGTTGCAATTCTTTCAGTGTCGTATTTGCCGTTATTGAGTTCATAAATATTAACTTTTTTTTGCCCTACAGGTATTCTAGCACTGGTGGCTAAATCAAAACTTTCATTCAACAGGCTTCACATCGTGAAACCGAGTATAATCAACCACCCGCCCTCCCGTTGCCGATTTCAAAAGAATATCTACAAACCGCATATTCCACATAATTTCAGACGCCACAAAAGAATGTCGCGCATGAATAGTTTGCGAAACTGTTTCGTCAATTCCTGTTAACGTAATTACAATTTCCGCTTGCTGATCCATCAAGTCTTGGGCAGTAAGTTGATACAAAGGACTACTCTCGTCAATTGCGTGCATAACCGTCCAAGTTAATGCAAAAACCGGAGAGTTACTTCGCACCAATTGCAAATCGTAAAAACGCCGCATAAATTCTCCTTCCGCTGTTACCTCGTCACGGATCAAAGTAGCTCGCTGCTGCGCTTCTAAAATTTGGTTGAAACGCTGATTTGCCGTGCGGTACATCAGAGTCGGAACGCCGTTGAAAGGAGCGATCACCGCTACGCGGCTGAAGATAACTCTAGCTGTTGGTCTGGAAAATCTCGAAAAAGCCAGTCCCGTCACCATCGCCACTCCCCACAAAGCAAAAAGCGCTTGGATCGCGACTATAGTATTAGCGTAATCGGTGCGCGGATACATAGAGCCGTAGCCGATCGTCGCCATTGTTTGCACGCTGAAATAAAAGGCATCTGGGAAAGAACCCGGCCGCGCGTTAGCAATGCAATCTCCTCCCGCCAAGTAAGCTAAGGCAAATAAAGAATTTGTGACTGTATAGGAGAGACAAATCAGGATGAAAAATCGCGGCCAAGAAAGAGTTAGCAGCCTGTGGTAGAGGTCGGCAAAATGCAGGCGAGGTACTCCCAACTTGACAATATTTAAGGGGAATTGTCCTTGGCGACTGACTAAACGAGCCTGTGGCTGGTGGTTGCGGTTGATTTTCATTGCGATTTGTAACTGGGGCTGTTTCAATTTGTAACTATTGCTTTGAACGTGAAAACTTATCCTTTAGACTGATGTCTGATTCCAAAAATTCGGATAAAAACGGAGTTTAGAAATGGTTGAGCTTAACTGGCATGACTATCTCGTTATGGTTTCTTTTGTGGCTTCTATTGCGGGTCTAGTCCTGCTGGGTGATAATCGCAACTCGCAGCCAACAGACGATCGCACTTTGAGCGAAGAAATCCTAATCAAGATGAGCTTTACTTACTGGATAGTGTACTGCATCTCTTTTTTCGGGCTGAAACTTCACCTACCAGAGGATAGCTGGTTATTGCTCAGTTTGAAGCTGACTACGGTTCTTTCTTACTTGTTGACTGCTTCTAGCATACTCAGCCTGCCGCTGCAACGCATGGCTGTCCGACGAGTTGAAGATTAACAAAAGGTGTTTGTAGTGAGGACTTCAGTTCTTTCGATCGCGGTGAAGAAAAACTAAAGTCCTGACTGCAAAGCTATTTGAGTTATATTACCGGGCAATAAGCTCACAGCTAACTGTGAGCTTGTTTAATGGTTTATTATCTGAGGAATGCAGACTAACGCGCCCAAAATGGCTAGGGTCGATCGCCCTCGCACTTGAAATTACCCTTCTCTTCCTGCTTTCCCTTGGCTGCGGCAATCTCATCGAGTATCCCTTGGCGAACCCGGCGCGTTAGCGCATAGCAAGAGGTGGAGTTGTTTATCCGCCTACACTTTATGCGATAGCATAGCGTGTAGGAGTAGGCCACGAACTTAGTTGCTTAGGATTTAAAGCCTTTAGAGGTTTTCTTTTTCTCCTGTGGTTTAGACTTTGACTTATTAACTTCGCCTAAAGCTTCCTGAAATAAGTTGTGCAGGTGCACGGGAACGCTGGCAATTTCCGGGAGTTCGGGTTCTAAGGGTTTTTTAAACTCTTGCAAGAGGGCATCTAAATCGCGATCGATCTGAAAATTAGTCCGCTGCAATACAGTTTGCAAAATTTGTTCTAATTTCGCTGAATTAACTTTAGCTAACCGCTGCCAAATCCAGACATTAATTGCAGGATCTTCTAGATAGTTACGCACCAGCTTCTCGTAACCGGGAACGGTTGAAAAGTCTTCGGCTGCTAGCAGTGCAGTAAATTGAGCGTAGGTAGACAAAAAAGTTTGTCCCCAGCGAGGATGAGAAAGTGCTGTCACCTGTTCGGCTTTCTTGAAGCGATCGGGCAATTCGACTTTCGGCATTACCATTTTTGAGTGAGGATTGCTATCGATCGCTACCTCAACTGAAGAAGGATCTGCACCGGCTGCTGCTATAGCTGCTGCTTTAATTTCTTCTGCATCGACTCCAGCATCTTCAACGATATCCGCCAGAGATTTACTTTCATCAATGCCGATATCAGCTAGGCGTTTTTTAGTGATGAATTCCTGAAATTCAGTCAACTGTTTATTCAGGTGATATCCCGATAGCATCAATTCATCACTGCCAAAAAATTCGGTAAAATCTTCATGGTACTTTTCTACTGACTGCCAAGCTTGCTCTAACAATTCCGGCGCATCGCTGTACAGGTTCTTTTTGTTATTTTGCTTGAAATTGCCGATCGCCACCGCCAACTTCGGCTTACCCAATCTCCCCATGAGAATGGGAGAACTCGAAAGTATCCACCAGTCATCAGTGAGAGGAGCGATGCGAGCCAGCAAGATTTCTCCTAACTTAAAGCGAGACATTTCTTGCATAAAATTAGGACTGTTGGGCTTGACAACGTAGTGCTTAGCCGTCAGCCAGTTCATCAGTTCAAACTTGTCGGGGGAAAGTTGAGTGATTTCAAATAAGCCCGTGAAGCTTCTGTGCCGCCAACTTTCTAGCAAACTGCGATCGCCCTCGGTTAAATCCGGCTGACTTTCGACAAATAGGTCGATCGGCGTTTTGTCTCCGACTTTACCTTCGACTGTAAAACTGTCAATCACTTGATTTTGCTGAGCAATGTCGTAGCGCTCGCCGGTCGATCGAGCAGCAGCATAAGCTTCCAAAGCTACCGCCAACTCTCCCTCAGCATCCAGCACAAAGTCAATTAAATTTTGCTTGAGTGTCCAAGCTCTTTCCAACATTTCATCCACAATTTATACCGATTTTGAATGAGAGGATTTAGATTAACAATTATCGGGTTTGAAGCCACCGACGCTTTAGGATTCGGCTGCGATTGCAGACAGCGCATCGCGAACAATGGCAAAAATATGCGATCGATGCCTCAGTCCTGAATAAGTTTAATTTTAAGGCTAATAGTCAAAAAAAAATGCCCATCTCCAACCGAAGCATCCCGATTTTGTAACAAAGCGTTTATGAGGAGTGCGATCGTCCCGCACAGCAAAGCCTATACGTCTCTAGCGAGTTCTCACAGCGAACAGTCCTGTGAAATAAAAATCGTGCTGAAAAAGGCGATTTCAAGGGAGCATAAAAATACCCTCTCCGATGTAGAGAGGGGCTGAAAATCCCCAAAAACTTTGCTAAACTCGCTTTAAAAACTGTGCCACCTATCAACAACAGTCCAAGACGCAGCAGCCGGGTTTTTTTTATCAAACACTTCCCTCCATTCCGGTACCCGGCTAAAAATAACCGGAAGGCTTGAGTTTGTGTGCGTCCAAGACAGAGAAATACTTGCGATCGCCTTAGCGGCCGTCTTTGTCAATGTCGCCAGGAACAGCGCGTTCCACCCGATCCCAAGCGTCGCGCGTGGCGTGCTTCGCTTTGTCCCAAGTCACATTAGATTTACCGCGATTTGTTTCGTAGTCGCGCTGCAAATCCGGTTCGATCTCGTGGAATTGCTTACCAGTATTGCCATAGCGGGTGTATCCCTCATAGCCGGTGCGGTACGCAGGCTGATAGTCTTCGTAAGTTGCGCTAGTGTCCACGTAAGGCCGGGAACTGTAATTGCTTTGCCAGTAAGCATCTTCTACCGTGGGGTCGATCGCCTCGCCCACACCTTTGCCCACCAAACCGCCGCTAAACGAACCCACCACAGCGCCCACAACTGCTCCTACAGGCCCGCCGATGGCACCGCCGATCGCAGCACCTGCAGCACCCGCACCCGCCGCACCAATACCCGTTGCGACTGGATGAGCCCCTTTTTCCCCGGAAATCGGGTCTAGGTTAGCATCAGGTTCATGTACCGTTTTTTTGTCATCGCTCATGATATTTTTTTCCTTTTATCTGACTGTAACTATTATTTAATTTACTTTTTTAATTCCTCTCTCTTCATCTTCCCTAAGGATGAATCTGCTAGCTTAAATATAAAGAGTAATGAGAAAATCTTTCTTTCTGGATGCAACAAGTGGTTTAACCCGCTACTCTAAAGCAATAAGGTGCGCTGCCCAGCGCACCCTAGAGAATTATTTTCAAGTGAGTCATGAGCTCGGCTCAATTGTCAACTCACGTAAGCTCTGTATTTACCAGCAACTTGAGTTAGATAGAAATCTGTTGATTTATTAGTTGCCCGTGACCTTTTCGATCAACTCTTCAGCTTTTTGAACTATGCCTTCTTGCGGGTGTTCTCCCTTGTACTCTTTTAAGCTTTCGTCGTAAACTTTCTCGACGTTTGCAGGATTTTGAGCAGTTTTGACTATTTCATCGTAAGATCCTGCTTGGGGATTTAGATCCTCGAAACTTGTTGCGGGTTCAGTAATTGTAGCTTCTTGCGGCGCGTGACTCTTGTCTTGACCTGCGTTAGCACCCTGAGTGGGTACTACCGCTAGACCTACCAGACTAATCAAAGCCAGCGTACAGACCAGCAAAATGCTTTGAATCAATGTTTGTCCGAGAGATTTTAAAACCCGCTTCATATCAACTTCTCCTGGTATTTTTCCGCAAAAATTATGGTGTTTGTCGCCCCTTCACTGCGATCGCACATTGACAACCTTGGTTCAAGCGCAATCTTTGTCGCAGCTACCGCATCTAGAGCGAGCGAAAAGGGATGTTTCCGATGATGTCCAATATCTTAAGCGCCTGCTTGTTACAATTCCTTCTACCAAAAGATAGATTAGTTAGACAAGCGGAACTCATCTCCTATGAGGGGCGATCGCAATTCCTGCGAGGAACCCTATCTCGGGGTTTTCCCATCAATTACGAAGCCCCTGAGTCTTCTCTTTCGGCGCGTCTTTCGCGTCTTCGCAGTTCGGGAAAAAATCCCATTTACCAACATTTTAAATTGCTATAAATAAGCTAAGCAACTACAAAATAACCTGCTCTATGTCTAGGTTTCTGTTCTGCATAGCTGCTTCAAATAGCTCAGTAGAAAGAGCTTGTTCTACCGACCAAACTCCAGGTTTTTCCAGTTTACCTTCTAACATTAATTGAGCGATGCTGCCAGTACCAATGCCAGTAGCGACGGCAGCATTGGGGTGTACCGCTGTCGAGCAAACTTTAGCCGGTTGACCGTTTTTGAGACCGGTTACTTGCGATCGCACGGCCACACCAACCCCACTAAAACTATTACTAACACTGGTCATCCCATAACTGACGTAGGAGAGAAATTCAATCACGGAGTTATTTTTGAGCCAGCTAGCAGGCCAATACTTGGCGACAAACCAGGTAAGGTGATTGTAAAGGTCGGGAGACGTACCGAATTTAGTCACAACTGATTTGACGGCGAATGTTTCGGGCAAAGTGATTGCTTCCGGCATATCAAACCAGTAAACCCCTGTTTTGCCGTAGGGCGCGGGAAATTCAATTGTTTCGCGATTGCTGTAGGGTTTTACTTGGTGCCACTTGCGATCTTCCCAAACCTCAAAAGGAGTTTGCAAACCTAAAAAAGTGGTTCTCATGACGGTAACGCCAGCGCCGCCAGAACCTCCGACTACATAACTCAAATGGATGTGTTCTGCTTCATCTAATTGTTCGACATCTCGGCGCACCATGCTATTAGACACACCGGGGAAAATGCCCGTATTAATAATAGCAGTAATCCCAGCATTTTTAGCGGTTTCGCGCAATTCTAAAGCCTTGCGAGTAAAACTGCGGCTGTCACTGACATCAGTATAATTAACACCTGCTTCGATGCAAGTTTTCAGCACGCCGGCGTCTCGGTAGTGAAAAGGCCCCGCACAGTGAACGACAAGATTAGACTCTGAAACTGCTTTTTGCAGGGCTGCACTGTCCGCTAAATCAAAAGTTTGGTACTGCACCCTATCGGCCGGCAATCCCGGCCCAATAGAGGCTTCAGAGTTGCGTCCGGTAACAGTAATTTCCGCGTCGGTGTAGGTAACAAGGTCTTGGGCAACGCTGCTGCCAATTCGTCCCCGCCCGCCGACAATCAAAACTCGGTTTGCCATCGCTAAAAAAAGGGTAACGCCATTTCTCAGTTTCTCAACTTGGGGCCGGCGTTTTCATCCGCATAAAGTATGAATTGAGGAGAATGCGAAATGCTGGGGGATCTGCGGCCATCGCCCCGATCCGGAGATGGGGAGCGACTTCTACCAGGGACTTGCCTGTTCTGGTAAATTAGAGGTTTGGCTGTAGCGCTAAGTTTAAAAATGCCTTCAGCGTTAACTTGTTCTTCTAATATTGAGAATTTTATCGATGGAATATGCTCTCTTCTGAAAAAATATTTTCACAGATTTGATGGAACGCGAACCACCGCCACCGATCGCGAAAGATGCACAAGATTTAGAAAAGGTATTGAGGGCGATCGCCCGCCGTTTTTTCTTCACAGGGAATCAACCGGAAAAAAGTATCGCACTCACGCATTGAGGGCGATCGCCAATCGTTTTCCCTTCACAGGGAATCAACCAGAAAAAATTCTCGCACTCGCACACTGATAAATCAATACAAACAAACGCAGATGTGATTCATCTGCGTTTATCTGCGTTCATCTGCGGTTGCTAAAAATCTTACTTCTCATTACTGCGAAATACCGACTTACCCTTCGCTTTCAGAGTATTAGCTGCATCTGCTAAAGTCTGGGCGAAAGGCTGCTGCGAGTGCATGAAAACGCGAGCAGTATTGCGTCCCGGCATCCCCGAAATCGAGCCACCCGGATGCGTTCCCGCCCCGGTCAGAAACAAACCGTCGATCGGCGTTTTGTAATTCGCCAACTCCGGCAAAGGACGGAAAAATATCATCTGATCTAGCGTCATATCAACGTGATAATAATTTCCCTTCAAAGCTCCCAAACGCTCTCCCAATTCCGCCGGACTTTCCACGTGGCGGCCGATAATTGCATTTTTGATATTTGGCGCGTATTCTGCTAATTTATCAATGCAGCGATCGGCAACTTTGTTTTTCAGCTCATCCGTCCAACCCGTACCGTGCTGGCCGGTTCCTTCAGCATTTTCGATCATGTAAGGAGCAAAAAATTCAATCCAAGCCGTATGATGTCCGGGAGGAGCCATTGACGGGTCTAGTACCGTCGGAAACACTACATACATTGAGGGGTCAGAGTCGGGGATTCTGCCGATTGAAGGGTCGCTGTGAGAAATTTCAACGTGTCTCACCGAGTCTGCAATTAAAACCGACCCGATTAAATATTCGTCCCGATGATTCCAGCGCTCAAACTTGGGCATTTCATTTAGAGCTAAGTCTATTTTGAGAATAGTCTCGTTGTTGTTAACAATTTTGCGCTCCAATCTTTCCCGCAAATCCGGGTCGGCACTGTCAACATCGCTGGAGTCCATTAAGTGCAGAAACAAGCGCTTAGCATCAATATTAGAAATGACACCTTTTGTAGCCCGGTATTCCGTGCCGTTGGCAACTCGAACTCCCACAGCGCGACCGTCATCAATTAATATTTTCTCGACGTGCTGGTCGGTAAGTACCACACCCGAGTATTTTTTCACTACATTAAGCAGCGCTTGCACTAATGCACCCGTCCCTCCGCGCGGTCTTGCCATGCCGGGATTGTGTCTCATTGCCAGCATAATTGCGCCTACAGCCAGGGTTTTTTGCGAAGGAGGCGCGCCGAGTTCTGCGGCGAATCTTGCTAGGGGCGCTTTGATAAATTCCTCGTCAAACCACTCGTTGAGAAGGTCTTCAGCGCTGGTGAGCATCGTGCGAATAAAGTCCAGCGTTTTGTCGGGGGAACCGATGACTGACAATAAATCTTTGATCTTTGAAATATCGTAGTTGCCCAGAATATCTATGATGGATTTTGGTGGCGCATTAAACATCGGAACCATTGCACCTAAAGCCCGCTGCCAAAAGTCTGTATATTCGGCATATTTTTTAGCATCGCGCTCGTTGTAGCGCGCAATTTCAGCACAAGTTTTTTCTACAGATTTGTGCGCTAAGAAATATTTGCCGTCGGGATGCGGACAAAAGGCAACTGGATCGCAGAAAAGATATTCTAAACCGTGTTTTTCCAGTTCTAATTCTTCTACAACTGGCCCTAAATGGATAAATTCGTGGTCGATCGCGCACATATTGAATTTAAAATCCGGCAATTCGGGAATCGCAGCTTCGGTAGTGGCCGCGCCGCCGGGAACCGAACGTTTTTCTAACAAAAGGACGGTATATCCAGCTTTGAGGAGATAAGACGCACATACCAGTCCGTTGTGACCTGCGCCGATGATAATCACATCATACGTTTGCATAGATAAAGCTCTGGGGATGGGAGATTTTGCTTATTTTACAAATGTTAACAACTTTGCTGTCTCTACCAATAGAAATAGATTCATTTTCAGGAACCCGTTTTAACATCTTACAAAAGATGGAGTTTTTACCAAATGCTACTATGCGATCGGTTTTATTTCCTCTTGAATTTACCCGCGCGATCCCCCTTCTCCAATCGCGCCAATATTGTACTCTATTTAGCCACATTTATCCGCATTCAATTAAAAAGTTAAGCAAACGAAGTAAGAAGGAAGAAAAAAGAGGAAAGGGGGCCGAGGGAATAGGGAATAGAAACAGTTTTGAGATTGCTTTTTTCCTTGCAACACGGCGAGTGGAATGAGTTAAGCCCTACTAGGAAAATTACTTACTCCACACTCAAAACTGCTAGCCAATTACCTATTAGTACATTGAGACATATTACTTTAGTTGCTGGAGCGCCGCTTCAGCTTTTTGTACACCATCATTGTTGCCTTGCTGGCGGTAAGTGTCGAGGGCTTGTTGAAAAGCTTCAATTGCTTCGGATTTGCGATCGCGCGCTTTGAGTGCCGTACCCATATTGTAATAAGCTTCTGCCCGGTCTGGAGCGAGCCTTATCACCCGCTTAAAAGTGGCAATCGCTCCTAAAAAATCTTGTTTTTCCAGTTGAATTTCCCCGATTCCTGCGTGTGCTTCCACTAAATTTGGTCGCACCGCAATAGCCCGCTGATAAGCTACCAGCGCTCCGTCGAAATCCTTTTGTGTCTGGAGAAGTTCGCCAATTTCTAGCTGCACTTCTGGATTGCGGGGCTCCAATTTGGCAGCTTCTTCAAAAGCTGCTAGCCCTTCGGAAGTATAGCCGGCACGCAGCAAAGCAGTGCCTAATTTTAACTGGACACCGGCTTGTTTGGGAGCGAGTTCGGCTGCTTGTTGGAGCACGGTGACAGCACTGGCAAAATTTCCTTGCTGGATCAATACTAAACCCATTGAAGAATAAGCTTGCCAATTTTTCGGATCGAGGGCGATCGCCTCTTGGTATGCTTTAAAAGAACCGCTGTAATCTTTTTGCTGAAAGAGTACCACTCCGAGACCGATCCGGGCATTGACATTTTTGCGATCGAGCTGAGCGGCGCGGCGGTAAGCTGTGGCTGCTGCGGGATAGTTTTGTAAATTCGCCATAGCATATCCTAAGGCGTATTGGAAGTCAGCATTGTTCGGTTCCAGACCGATCGCTTGTTGGTAAAATTCTACTGAGGCTTGATAGTTGCCTTGACGCGCTTCTAAATAGCCAATACCAGAAAAAATGCGGGGGTTTTCCGTATCTAAACGTGCGGCTTCCTGATAAATGGCGATCGCCTTACTGTAGTCTCCTAAATCTACCAACTCGCGCCCTTGTCGCAGCAGAGCATCTAAATTTGAATTATTTTGAGGGTTGACTTCAACTGACGTTTCTGCTGAGAGCGCTATCTGCGGCGCAGCGACAGCGAATCCTGCTACTAACAGCGTACTGAATACCAAGAGACTTTGTTTGTGCACGGCCATTTGTTTCAAAGAGTGTGTGGAATGAAAGAGCGAGTTGCTGTCAGCTTAGCAAGCTGACAACTTATGGTTTACCAGGAATGTTTGAGCGGCGAGATGTAGTAAATCTACAGAACAAGACCCACTCAAAATTTTCGCGACTGAGGCCAACTGATGATTGTAACAACAACTGATATCATCCAAGGAGCAGAAATTCAATCTTACCTGGGAATTGTAACTGCTGAGGTGGTTTACGGCACCAACGCCCTGCGAGATTTCTTCGCGGGCATTCGCGACATCATCGGCGGGCGCACCGGCAGTTACGAGGAAGTTTTTCTCAAAGGACAGCGAGATGCCCTCGCGGAACTGGAAAAACGGGCCCAGCGCCTGGGCGCCAATGCCGTAATCGGCGTGGAAGTGGACACAGGCACGATTAATGTAGACTCGAAAGGGGCTTTGCTGCTGATTACTGCCGTTGGAACGGCTGTAAAATTGCGTTAAGCTGTCTTTCCTGTATACGTCCGCATTTCCTGTATACGTCGGGAAACTTTTCTAACGGGATAAAAAATTCATCACTCATAAGTCATCAATCATCAATGATTCGCTAATAGCGGCGGGCTGGTGGGTGATGACTTTTTCGTTTATTTCTTCAGACATAGAGACTGGTTCTTTCCCCAGGCAGATATACTTTCTATCAATCTCAGCCATAATTAATACTTAGTTGAAAGATGGTTAAAAATTAAAGCAACTCTCAGAGGAAAGAAAAACCTATGTCATACGTAAATAGACCTGTAGATAACGTTGGTACCGAACCCGTAGTTGTGAATTCAATGATGGAATACCACGATCGAGTACGTTGGGGTCCGATTTTTTCAGGTTTGGTAATTGCGATCGGCACACAACTGGTGTTAAGTGCATTGGGCGCTGCGATCGGGTTGAGCAACATTGCTAGTTCAGGAGCTCCGCGCAGTATTTCAGGAGACGTGGGTACCGGCGTCGGAATTTGGTCAATTATCAGTTTGTTAATTAGCTTGGCCGTTGGCGGTTGGGTAACTGCTCGCGCTTGCGGCCCGATGAACCGCAACACAGCGCTTTTGAACGGAGCAATTTTGTGGGCAACGACCTTAACAATTGGCTCTTGGCTGTTAGCAAATGGCGTGGCCGGTACTTTTGGCGTAATAGCTGCGAATGCGGGAGAAGCCATTAATCAAGCGCAGCAGGGCGGGGTCGATTTGCCGAACCGAGCACCTAACGTATCTGCTCAGGATGCTCGCAATCTTGCTGGTAATGCTGCAAAAGCTGGTTGGTCGTTCTTGTTCGGCTCGCTATTGGGTTTAGTTGCTTCGATGGTAGGAGCATCTGCTGGTGCGCGCACTCCCCGGAATTACTCGTAAAAGTTTCGTCAGACACGGAAAATTCATATTCATGAAAGCACTTTTTTCAAGGTGCTTTTTTGTTGGTTTAATACGGAAAGTTCATATTCATGAAAGCACTTTTTTCAAGGTGCTTTTTTGTTGGTTTAATTTGGTTTCTAGTTCCCAGGTTCTACCGGGGAACTCATTTCTTGAGGTTCTACCTCCAGGTTTTTACAGCAAATTGCAATCAATGGTTTATCTCGAACAAATCTTACTGCTCCAGTTATGGAAAGCAGCAATTATAGTGATGGATAACTTACCTGTTCATCATGCTAAGACTGTCGAAACTTTGATTAAATCTGTTGGGGTAAACGTGAAATTTTTACCACCTTACTCCCCGGATTTATCACCAATTGAATTGTCAGGAGTCAAAAATCAAAGGGATTATGCCTTCTGAATCTGCCCGAAGTTCAGAGACTCTTGATGCCGCGCTCACCAAAGCCATCAATGGGATTACAGATGAAAATGCTCTCAACTGGTTTAATCATTATGGTCTATTTTGAGAACCAATTAGATAATTTATTTTGTGGTACATCTGATTGCAACTTGCTGTAAGTTAGTCAGTTCTAACTGTTTAGCGACCACGGCGGGCGGGTGTGAGTTTGGACTCTTTGTTATGGTAGCGGCAGGTTAAGACAATTT
The DNA here is from genome assembly GCF_036705385.1 of Microcoleus sp. B3-A4. Classification (NCBI taxonomy): domain Bacteria; kingdom Bacillati; phylum Cyanobacteriota; class Cyanophyceae; order Oscillatoriales; family Microcoleaceae; genus Microcoleus; species Microcoleus sp. B3-A4. The sequence continues at coordinate 186,108 of NZ_JAUBUI010000001.1, forward strand.
ATTAAGAAAATATTAAGAAAACTGAAAACTCTAATTTGATGACTCTATACTCCTCAAAGTAACTACGCAAACTTGATAAAAATACCGTAGTTAAAGAAAAAGTATCGGTGAATCAACAACAAGTTTGGCAAAATTCAGTGACTTCGATCGTTCAGTCTCTAAAATTTGCGATCGCAGCCAGTTCCCAATTGGTGCGATTTTCTGGGCAATTTCTCAAACAAGCCCAGCATCTAGGACGCTCAGTCCAAGCGTACATCGTCTTGTTTTTACTAGGTGTAATTCTAACTACGTCAATTGCTGCTTGCTCTGCAGCGAGTGGGGCCAATCAAAGCGAGGTCAAGCTCAACCTAGTTTCCTTCTCAGTGACGAAAGCGGCCCATGACCAAATCGTCCCTAAATTTATTGAAAAGTGGAAGAAAGAGCACAACCAAAACGTCATTTTTGAACGCAGTTATGGCGGGTCTTTAGCGCAAACCGAGGATATCATTGCCGGCAAACAAGAAGCCGATGTGGTGCATCTTTCCCTCCCATTAGATGTGCTTCGCATCGAAGAAGCTGGTTTGATTAATTTTGGCTGGGAGGACAGAGTTCCTAGACGGGCAGTAGTTAGTCATTCTGTGGCGGCAATTGTCACCCGAGAAGGCAACCCCAAAGATATTCAAACTTGGGCAGATTTAGCCAGAGAAGATGTAAACGTGATTGCAGCAAATCCTCAAACATCGGGTATTGGCGTTTGGGAATTTTTAGGTCTGTGGGGGTCAGTAACCCAAGCAGGAGGCGAACCTCAACAAGCCCTTGATTTCGTGGGCAAAATCTATAAAAAGATTCCCACCCTAACCAAAGATGCCCGCGAAGCCAGCGACTTATTTTTCCAACAAGGTCAGGGAGATGCCTTAATCACCTATGAAAATGAAGTGATTTTAGCTGGAACTGCAACGAACCAACCCAAAACCAGTTACTTTGTTCCTCCCCTCAATATCTCTATCGATAATCCCGTAGCGATAGTTGATAAAAACGTGGATAAGCATGGAACGAGAGAAGTAGCAGCAGCCTTTGTCGATTTTCTCTATTCAGACGAAGCTCAGCAAGAATTCACCAAATTAGGCTACCGTTCGGTCAATCCCTTTATCGCTCAAGGCGCAGAGGTGCAATTTCCCCCCATTAAAACTTTGTTCAATGCTCAAGATTTAGGAGGGTGGCATTCGATAAAAGAGAAGTTTTTTGCAAACGGTGCCATCTTTGACCAAATTAAGGGAAAGTTCTGAATCTAAACGCCTAATTCACTTTCATTTTTCCAAACTTACACTCAAATGCTGTAAGCAACCCCGGTCTAAAGACACGGGGCTTCAGCAAACAAACTGAAGCCGTGCTTACCCGCCTAAGCCTTAAATGGCTACGTTACGGGGGTCAAAACACCGGAAAATGCGACGCTAGTTTTCCGCTCTGTTGTTTGCAATTAAACAATTCTAAGGTCACTGGAATAGTGTTGCAAGCGTAAAAAGCCCTCATAACATTGGCAAAGCGAACTTTACGAGAAATCGAAGGGACACAACAATGTCTATCCAACCAAATTACGTTTTTGTTTTAGATGCTAACCGCAAACCACTAACACCCTGCAAACCATCTTTGGCACGCAAACTGTTAAAGGTTGGCAAATGTAAAGTTTTCAGACTTTATCCTTTCACTATAATCTTGAAAAAAAATGTAGCTCAAGACCCGCAGCCTGTCACTTTAAAGATTGACCCCGGTTCAAAAGTTACGGGGTTTGCTCTACTTCTGAATTCCAATCTGATTTGGGTAGCCGAACTAACCTATCGCGGGCAAACGATCAAGGCATTGCTAGAATCGCGTCGTTCTCTGCGGCGCAACCGCAGAAGTCGGCAGACAAGGTATCGCCAAGCGAGATTTTTGAACCGAACTAGATCCAAAGGCTGGTTAGCTCCCAGTCTCCAACATCGAGTAGATACGACTTTAACTTGGGTCAACAAACTATCAAAGCTTGCACCCGTTAAGACAATCTTTCAGGAATTGGTTAGGTTTGATTTACAAAAAATGGAAAACCCAGAGATTTCAGGGATTGAGTATCAACAAGGAGAGTTGCAAGGCTACGAAGTCCGCGAGTACCTTCTTGCTAAATGGGATAGGCGGTGCGCTTACTGTGGCATAGAAAATGTACCGCTACAAGTTGAACACATACATCCTAGAGCGTCGGGCGGAAGTAATAGAATATCTAACCTGTGCTTAGCTTGCGAACTTTGCAACACAAAAAAAGGAATTAAAGACATCAAGATATTCTTGGCAAAAAAACCCGATGTTTTGAAAAAAATCGTGGCACAAGCTAAGCGTCCGTTGAAGGATGCCACTGCTGTCAACTCGACTCGATGGGCTTTATTTAATCGCTTAAAAGCGACAGGTAAAGAGATCATTACAAGTTCTGGCGGGTTGACTAAATTCAATCGCATACGGCTGAAACTGACAAAAACCCACTTCTTTGATGCCGCTTGCGTAGGCAATACACCTGAATTTTTCGTGTCAGCGAATCAGCCTTTAAATATCAAAGCGACGGGGCATGGTTCAAGGCAAATGTGTCGCACGGATAAATTTGGATTCCCTTCTAGGTATGTTCCGAGATTTAAGTTTGTGAAGGGTTTCCAGACAGGGGATATTGTAAAAGCCGTTGTTACTTCGGGCAAAAAGATGGGTACTTATACGGGTAGAGTGGCTGTCCGCTCATCTGGCAGTTTTAATGTGTCAACAGCCCAAGGATTAGTCCAAGGCATTAATCACAAATATTGTTTTTCTATTCATCAAAAGGATGGGTACAATTATGGATTTTAAGACTGTTGACGGGATACTAAAGTATCCCGTGTCCCTTTTCCTCCCAGGGCTAAAGCCACTGGGTTTCCAAGCTACCGCGAGGTTTTTATGAAATTTTCTCGTTGGTTTTACCTAATTCCTATCATCATCATGGGCAACCTGATGACGAGTTGTGGCAACTCAGGAGAGAAGGAACAGCAAATCAGCATCGATGGTGGTGCTGTGGGCTTTGGCGTTTCCCTCGCCGTCGCCGAAGAATACCAAAAACTTTATCCCAATGCCCAAGTAAGCGTCGCTGCCAGTGGCACAGGCGGGGGGTTTAGCAAGTTTTGCGCCGGAAACCTTGATATTGCGGGGGCTTCTCGCACCATTAGAGAGGAAGAAATCAAAAAATGTGCCGACAAAGGAATCGAATTTATTGAACTGCCTACGGCTCTTGATGGTCTTGCGGTAGTTGTTAATAAGGAAAATAACTTTGCCAAATGTCTAACGATTAAAGAATTAGACACAATGTGGAATGCCAAATCCGAAGGCAAGATTACCAGTTGGCAGCAAATCAATCCCGACTTTCCCGACGAAAAACTGTTGCTGTTTGCCCCTCCTTCCGATACAGGAACCTTTGATTATTTCACCCAAGCCGTAACGGGTAAAAGGAAAAATAGTCGTACCGACTTTACCCCCAGTCGCAACCAAAATACCCTCGTGCAAGGGGTGATTGGCAATAAATCGGGACTGGCCTATCTGGGAATTGCCTTCTTGCTCCAAAACCAAGACAAATTGAACGGGGTGGCGATTGAAAATGCGAATGGAGAATGTGTTAAACCAGTTCCCCTTGATAACGTTCTGAGAAATATCTATAGCCCCCTCTCTCGCCCCCTATTTATCTACGTCAATAAAAAAGCCCTTGAAACCAATCCTTCCCTTGACAGATTCGTGAAATTCTATTTAGAAAATTCTTGGAAATGGGTAGATGGTGTCGGCTATGTGGCGTTACCCGATGAAGCTTATGTGAAAACTAAGCAAAAATTTGAGCGGCGTGAAACCGGAACGAAATTCCAAAAAGCCAAACCCGGTGAACCCATTACTAACTTTATTTAAGGAGGAAATCTCAAGCCCATGACCCTAAGTCCTAGTTCCTTTGATGACTCCCTTTTGGCTGCGGATGACTTATTGCTTAAGAAGGCTTCTGAAGATGTCCCAGAAAAGATTATTGCTGCGGTTTTATTTGCCTGTGCCTTCGTGTCCGTTGCCACAACCATTGGTATTGTCTGGATTATTTTCCAAGAAACTGTGGGTTTTTTCCAAGAAGTGTCCTTAGCCCAGTTTTTTCTGGATACCCGATGGACTCCCCTGTTTGCCGAAGCCCATTTTGGCATCTGGCCGCTGCTGAACGGAACGTTTTTAACCTCTGCGATCGCTATGGCTGTGGCGGTTCCTTTGGGTTTGTCTTCAGCCATTTACCTGAGTGAATATGCCCAACCGAGAGTGGCAGCAGTGTTACGCCCTGCTGTGGAGTTATTGGGGGGAATTCCCACAGTAGTTTATGGCTACTTTGCTTTGCTCTTTGTCACTCCGGTTCTGCGGCATCTTTTCCCCTTAGAGATTTTTAATGCCCTCAGCGCTGGGTTAATGATGGGCATTATGATCACCCCCACCGTCGGTTCCATCAGCTTAGATGCCATTCAATCCGTTCCCCGTTCTCTGCGGGATGGTTCCTATGCCTTGGGCATTACCAAACTAGAAACCATTTTTAAAGTGGTGCTTCCGTCAGCCTTGTCTGGGATTATGGCTTCGATTATTTTAGGCGTTTCCCGCGCAGTGGGAGAAACCATGACCGTTCTGATTGCGGCTGGATCGCAGCCTCGCCTCACTTGGAATTTCATGGAATCTGTCGCCACCCTGACCGCTTTTATGGCGGAGATTTCGGGGGGAGATAGTCCCAGGGGTAGCCTCAGTTTTAAGACTTTGTATGCGGTGGGAGCAGTTCTGTTCGTGATTACATTGGCTCTCAATATGGCCAGCTTCTGGATTTCTAGTCGCTTTAAGGAAAAATACGACTGATTGCTATGCTTAAATCAACTCCAACAAACAATTCCGTCAACACTGCTGAATTTACCGATAACCTAGAACGCCGAGAAGCGATCGGTAAAGTCTTTGAGTATCTATTCTTAATTGGGTTGCTCATCGGTTTATTTGTCCTCGCCTTACTGGTTCTTAGTATCCTTCATGATGGACTTGGCAGATTGCTAACACCGGGGTTTCTCACGGAAACGCCTTCCCGTTTTGCCGAACGAGGAGGTATCCGTCCAGCCATTATTGGCAGTTTCTTTCTGGGACTGATCGTCCTTGTGGTGGCGGTTCCTATTGGGGTAGGGGCTGCTTTGTACCTAGAGGAATACGCCCCTAAAAAGTGGTGGACTGCCGTGATTGAGATAAATATCGGGAATTTAGCGGGGATTCCTTCTATTGTCTATGGCTTACTGGGTTTAGGGGTCTTTAACTATTTACTAGGGTTTGGGCCTACCTTGATTTCGGGGGCATTAACCCTTGCCCTATTGTCTTTACCTGTCATTATCGTCACGGCGAGGGAGGCCATCCGCGCCGTTCCCGATTCCCTGAGAAATGCTTCCTATGGACTGGGAACTACCAAATGGCAAACCATTCAACACCATGTCTTACCCTATGCCATTCCGGGAATTCTTACGGGGGTGATTATTTCTGTCTCCCGCGCCATGGGGGATGCTGCTTCTTTGGTGGTCGTGGGTGCTGTCAGTTTCCTCACGTTTAATCCGGGTTTATTCCAACGATTTATGGCGTTACCCATTCAAATTTTCAGCTATATCACTCGTCCTGAACCGGGGTTTGCCAGTGCAGCCGCAGCGACTATTATTGTGCTGATTATCTTGATTATGGCGCTTAATGGCGTCGCTATTTATCTGCGCCAACGCTATTCCACCCATTAATTAACTTGAGTTGTCAAGATTAAGGAGACCATTTCAGATGACTGACAGTAAGGCCCACCTCAACACGGATGATAGCGTGTTTGATGCAGAAGGCATAAAGGTTTATTACAGTGGCTTTTTAGCCCTGGTCGATGTCTATATCAAAATTCCCCGTCAAAAAATTGTGGCTTTTATCGGCCCTTCAGGCTGTGGCAAAAGTACCTTATTGCGTTGCTTCAATCGCATGAATGATTTAATCCCTGCTGCCAAGGTGGAAGGGAAACTCATTTACCGCAGCCGTAATATTTACGATCCGCAAGTGAATCCCGTCAAATTGCGGCGACAGGTGGGAATGGTGTTTCAAAGACCGAATCCGTTTCCCAAGAGCATTTATGAAAATATTGCCTATGCCCCCAGAACCAACGGTTATCAAGGAAATCTGGATGAATTAGTGGAATCTTCCCTCAGACAAGCAGCTCTCTGGAAGGAGGTCAAGGACAAGCTGAAAGATAAAGGAACAGCATTATCTGGGGGACAACAACAACGGCTTTGTATTGCCCGCGCGATCGCCATGAAACCCGATGTTTTATTGATGGATGAACCTTGCTCTGCTCTCGACCCCATTTCTACTCGACAAGTTGAAGAACTGTGCTTAGAACTGAAGGAACGATACACAATTATTACAGTGACTCACAATATGCAACAAGCCTCAAGAATCGCAGATGCGACGGCTTTTTTCAATACAGAAACAGACGATGAAGGCAAACGACGCGGCAAATTGGTGGAGTTTGGTTCCACTGAACAAATTTTCGGTTCTCCCCAAACCAAAGAAGCCGAAGAGTACATTAGTGGACGCTTTGGTTAAACGCAAGTGTCAGATTTAGGCGTTACGCATTGTCAGCAATGACATTACCTTCTGGGCCAATACTCCGGACAGTTTTTGGAACGATACTACAAGCTTTATTGCTGTAAGTGGAACCAGAGACTCCGGAGCTGCGTTACCAGGAAGAGCCTGGTAACGAGTATAATTCACCGAGGAATGTGCGCGCGGCGCACCCTAGAAATTAAGCGGTGAAGTATTTAGCTGTTGGGTGATAGGTGATAATTGCGGTTGTTGATTGTTCGGGATAAAGTTGTTCGCTTTCATCCATGTAGAGGTTGATGCGATCGCACTTTAACAATTCCAGTTGCTTGTACTGATCCGCCATATCCGGACAAGCGGGATAGCCGAAACTGTACCGCGAACCGCGATATCTTTGCGCTAACATATCGCGAATGTTGTCCGGTTCTTCGCTAGCAAATCCCAATTCGCGCCGAATTCGCGCGTGGGTCCATTCTGCTACCGCTTCCGCTGTCTGTACCGCTAATCCGTGAAAGTAGAGATAGTCGCTATATTGATTGTTAGCAAATAGCTTTTGCGCGTACTCTGTAGCAATTTCTCCCACTGTCGCTACTTGCATTGGAAATACATCGATTTTACCCGATTCTTTGGGCGCGAAGAAGTCGGCAATGCACAGCCTGCGCGCCGATTTTTGCCGGGGAAATGTGAATGTGGCAGCGGGTGTTGCAGTCACAGGCAAGATGCCTGTGCCACTTTCTTTTGTGGGGCGGGCATCTTGCCCGCCATTGATTATTGTTTGCCCGCCAGCCATGATTTCTGGGTCGTACAAATACAAAGAATTGCCTTCAGCTTGACAGGGAAAATACCCGTAAATTGCTTGCGGATGCAGTAACTTTTCGGCGATGACTTTGTGTTTCAATTCTTCCAAGATGGGATAAACTTTTTCCGCTAAGAAAGCATCGTATTCTTCCCGGGATTGGTCTTTTGGCTTGCGGAACTGCCACTGACCGGCAACTAAGGCTTGCAAATCTAAGTGCCAGAAAATTTCCTCAAAGGGGATGTCTTCCGGCTGCAACAGTTTCGTTCCCCAGAAAGGAGGATTCGGGCGATCGATATCTGCTGCCACTGCTTCGGATCGCCTGGTATCTATCACCACAGGAGTGTCTGCTTTCTTGGCATCTTCTACAGAAGTTTCTGGCGAAGCTTTAGCTTCTTTAACCCCCCCATTATCATGCCCTATTTCATCTAAAAACCCTTGCAAATCTTCCCATTTACCAGCAGATTTTGCTGGCATGAGTTTGTCCATAAAATGCAAGTCGGAAAACGCATCTTTGCCGTAAACGACTTTACCTTTGTAGGTATTTTGGCAGTCTTCATGTACAAACTTGGGAGTCAAAGCAGCGCCGCCCAAAATTACGGGGACGGTGATTCCTTTCTGGTTGAATACTTCAAGATTTTCTTTCATGAATGCGGTAGATTTTACCAGCAAGCCACTCATGGCTATACAGTCAGCTTTGTGCTTTTCGTAGGCTTCGATGATATTGTCAACTGGCTGTTTAATACCCAAGTTAATCACTCGGTAGCCGTTGTTTGATAGGATAATATCAACCAAGTTTTTGCCGATGTCGTGAACGTCGCCTTTGACAGTAGCGATGATGAATGTTCCTTTGGCGTTGTCCCCGGATTCGGACTTTTCCATGTACGGTTCTAAATAGGCAACTGCCGCTTTCATTGTTTCTGCTGACTGCAATACAAATGGCAGTTGCATTTGTCCCGAACCGAATAATTCTCCGACTACTTTCATGCCGTCTAGCAAGAAAGTATTGATAATGTGGAGGGGCGGATAGGTTTCTAATGCTTTGGCGAGTTGGATGTCGAGTCCAATGCGTTCGCCGTCGATGATGTGCTGCTTGAGGCGTTCTTCGACCGGGAGGTTTGCGTCTTCTGTACGATCGCGCTTGGTAGTTTTGCCCGCAAACACCGTTGTCAGGTCGCCCAAGGGGTCGTAAATGCAAATATCGCCGTCAAACTCCCGTTCGTCGTAAATGAGTTTACGGCAGATTTCTTGGTGTTGGGGGTCGATTTTGGCGAGGGGCAAAATCTTATTAGGGCTGACAATTGCCGAGTCCATCCCCGCTTGCATTGCTTCGTGCAAAAACATGGAATTCAAAACTTGCCGCGCCGCCGGATTCAACCCGAAAGAAATGTTAGAAACTCCTAAAATTACGTGACATCCTGGCAATTCTTGGCGGATGCGGCGGATGGATTCGATGGTAGCTTTGCCGTTTTTTCTGTCTTCTTCTATCCCGGTAGAAATTGGCAAAGCTAGGGTGTCAAAAAAGATTTCCTGGGCGGGAATTCCGTAGGCGACGGCGGCGTTATATGCGCGCTGGGCGATCGCAAATTTTTGGTCGGCTGTTCTCGCCATCCCGTCTTCGTCAATCGTCCCGATAACTATGCCCGCGCCGTATTTTTTCGCCAACTCTAAAACTTGATAAAAACGCGGTTCTCCGTCTTCGTAGTTAGTGGAATTTAGCAAGCATTTGCCGCCCGCAACTTTTAAGCCAGCTTCCATCTTTTCCCATTCTGTGGAATCCAGCATTAAAGGGAGAGTTGCATTAGTCACAACGCGGGAAACTAATTCTTTCATGTCTCGCACGCCGTCGCGGCCGACATAATCAACGTTGACATCGAGAATGTGCGCGCCTTCTCGCACTTGTTCCCTGGCCATTGCTACTAAACCGTCCCAGTCTTCGGCGTTTAGCAAATCGCGGCATTTTTTGGAACCGCTGGCGTTGAGTCTTTCGCCGACAATTAAGAAGGAATTCTCTTGTTCGTAGGGTTGGGCGGTGTAAATTGAAGCGGCGGAAGGTTCCCAAGTAAATTCGCGGATTTTGGGTTTAAGAGTTTTGCCAATTTCTGATAGTTCGCGGATGTGATCGTAGCGGGTGCCGCAGCAGCCGCCGATGACTTGCACGCCTAAGTCTTCGACAAAGCGCATCAAGGCCATTTTTAATTCTATTGGCGTGAGTTTGTAGTGCGCGTGGCCGCCGATGTTTTCGGGTAAACCGGCGTTGGGAACGCAGGAAACGACGAAGGGCGAATGTTCGGAAAGGTATTTGACGTGTTCGGCCATGCGATCGGGCCCGGTGGCGCAGTTGAGGCCTAAAATGTCGATCGGGTACGGCTGCAAAATGGCTAGGGCGGCGCTGATGTCGGAACCGACTAACATTGTGCCGGTGGCTTCCATTGTGACTGATACCATTAACGGAATTCGCGCACCTTTTTTCTTAAATACTTCTTCAATGGCATTTAATGCTGATTTAATTTGCAGCACATCTTGACAAGTTTCGACAATAAATAAGTCAACGCCGCCGTCATAAAGTCCTTCTGCTTGTTCGGCAAAAGCGGCGGTGAGAGTGTCGAAATCGATGTGTCCTAATGTCGGCAATTTGGTGCCTGGCCCGATCGATCCTGCGACAAATCGAGGTTTTTCGGGTGTGGAAAATTCGGCGGCGATACCCTTGGCAAGTTCGGCGGCTGTTTTGTTGAGATAATATGCTTTGTCTGCCAAATCGTATTCGGCGAGTACGATGGAAGCAGCGCCAAAGGTGTCTGTTTCGATGACATCGGCCCCTGCTTCGAGGAATCCCCGGTGCACGTTGGCGACGGCTTCCGGCTTGGTGTGGACGAGATATTCGTTGCAGCCTTCGTATTCTTTGCCGCCAAAGTCTTCTGCGGTGAGGTTTTGGACTTGCAGGTTGGTTCCCATTGCGCCGTCGAAGACGATGACGGGGCGTGAGGGGTGGTGGAGGCGATCGAGGAATCTGCTATTCATAAGCGGTAAAAAAAACGCAGGTGCTATATATTTACAATTTTATCTATTGTGCAATATTGTCAACAATTATGTGACTGTTGGCAAACGACTAATTACTGAAGGATTTAATGCTGCTGACAATAGTTCGATCGTACCTGTAATTTTACCGATCGCCCTGGATAAGTGTCAAAATTCTGTTGTGGGTGAGGCTGCGGGGGGAAAACCGGCGAGTTGCAAGGGATTTTTTCGCTTAACTGCTGACGAATTTTGCCAAAATGCGATCGCCACAATTAAACGAGTTATATAGCAATCCTTGCAGGAGTCGTAAACTTTTACCCCACCCCAACCCTCCCCAAACCCGCTGGCCGTCCGTAATAAATTCACAAATGATGCGAGAATTGCTATCTAACTAAAGCATTAAGATTTCTTTCTCATTTTTCTGTTTGAAGGCCTTTTAGGCAGTCGTTTAATTTCACTTTTCCCTCCTGGAAATTCTACTTCTTTGATGTTTTCTTCTAGTTCTTCTATAATTTCTAAATCCACAATTTCAACCTTGCCCCCGCTGATTTCTTCTTCTTCCTCAATCTCCTCCGAATTCGGTGGATTTGCGATTAAGTGCACGGCTAACCCAGAAGCTTGAACCGACAATTCTTCATTTTTTTCATTAATTTCAACTTCTCCCATTCCCTGATCTATTTCCGCCGCCACTAAATCTCCCTCGAAAGCCGGAAAATCATTAAGTTCTTGACTAATTTCAGTTTCTCTAATTGGCTTTTCTACTAGCTGCATTGATAACTGCTGGTTTTCCCTTGACAATTCATCAACCTTAGTCGCAAGCATTCTAATCTGTTCGTTGAGAATGCGAATTTCTCGGTTTTGCTGCTGAATCATTTCTTCGGCCTCAGCAAGAGTTCGATTTCTCTCTAATATCACTTCATTTTTAGTTTCTAATTCCAAAGCGCTCATAGCCGCTTTAATTACATTATAAAAATGCGGTTTAGATACATCAACTTGTTTAGCATTATGGCGACTTTTCCCCAAAAGTCCAATCTTTTCTCCTTGCTTAACAGCCAAAACAAAACCTTGATGATTTTTTATTTTTAATTCTTTGACAAAATCTACTTGAACTAAACTGCAAATATATTTGTGACAGTCAAAATAAAATTCTGCTTTCATCAAAAAGCACCCCTTTCTGCTACAGTCCCGCAGAATTATAGCATGAACAACGTTAAAACTCGAACAAAATTTATAAAAATAGGGTGGGCGCGGAGGGCTGTACCCTAATTTATAAATGTAGGCGATGTCAAGAGTTGTTCAGGACTTATGCGAAAAATGGTTTGACGCGCTACTTCTAGCAGTAATGGGCGCACTGCGCTCCTAAAAAATTAGGTTTTGCGGGCAGGAATTTAAATATTGTGGCTTAGCAAAATTTGCCAATTGCGACATATTTGATAAATTAATTAATTGCTTTATTTGCTGACATAAGCGATTTCCCATCCGTGACGATAATAAGCTGTTTCTAAATCAACCCTTTCAGTTTTAAGATCAGGTTCTAATTCAAACAAGCTTAGCTGAATCGGCTCAGATTTTTTGGAACCTTTGTTAAACTTGCTCAAAAGTCTTTCTTCTAAATGCTGGTGCGATTCTAAATTGCCATCTGACAGAATGTGATGAATTTGTAAATTAAATACTTTAAGTTTGTGGCAAACTAAAATAGTCCTATGACAAGTAATTGGGTCTTTTTCCGCACACATTAAACTTATTTTATAATTGGCTGCGCCTTTGAGTAAGCGCTGCATTCCTTGCGAAAATAGAGGAGTTGCTGCTATGCGATCGTATAAAGCTTTACCGCTACTATCGTAACAGCTTAAATCCTCTGGTTTCGCGCCCAACTCTTTGCCTAAAAAAACATATTGAATGCCGACACTTGAGAGAGAAGCTTTAATTTCTGATTTATTAAAATGAGGTAAATAGCGGCTAAAAGGATGCGATCGCACGTCCGCAACCGCCGTAATTCCGTGTTGTTGCAGCAGCAAAACAAACGCTTCAATACTTAGATTGGAGTGTCCGATCGTAAATAATTCCATTGCTTCGATCTTACTATGCAGTCTTTGGCTTGCGGATGAAAGTTTGTGTAGCCCAGTTTTTGCAATTGGTAGACTTCAAGCTGTAGGTTTCTTTAGCAACTTTTGAATTAAAAGTTGCACAGCCAGCAGCATCAAACCCAAAGATGCAAAAGCAAAAACACCCGCGCCTAAAGCCACAATTCCCATAACTAAAGTTCGCACAGCCGCGCCAATATTAATCGCCGTCACATTGTCAGAATGAATGGGGGAATTTGCAAAAGTTTGGACGATCGACAAAGTTAGCGCGTACAAAGCCGCCGCAAAGCCACCCGCGATCAGCGAACCCATCACGCACCGCAAAATCGTCGGCGGCGTGGAAGATGCAGAGGTTGCATCTCCAGCCGAACTCAGAGGTTTAGAAGTAGAATTTGGATTAGTTAAATCAGTCATGGCGATTTTAGATTTTAGATTTTAGATTTTAGATTTTTGGTTAATTTACCAAAACTAAAATCGGTGTTGCATGACATTTTATCAGTTCTTCGATCTCAATAGACTCTGCGAAAAGTTAGATTAATCTTGACCCTCGCCTGTTAGACACCTTTAACGGGCGATGGCGATCGCAATCTCTTCGAGTTACACCCTCGAAATCGGCGGTTTCGTCTCGTTTCCCTCCGAAAAAATCTGAATTCCAGTATTGCTAAACTGTGCTACCCAAAAATCCAAATCTGGAGAAGCGATCGCAGTTTTAACCCGTTCCATAACTTGCTGAGCCTGCTCTGAAGACTCGGCCAGCGCAAACACCGTCGGCCCGGAACCCGACATCATCGTTCCCAAAGCCCCCGCCGACTCAAAAGCCTGCCGCAACTGCAACACCTGCGGGTACACGGGCAAAGCAACTTTTTCTAAATCGTTGTGTAGCAATTGACCAATTTTCGATCGATCTTTTTGGGCGATCGCCCCCACCATCGGGCCCGAATGCAGCCGTTCCCGGCGGCAGTCCAAATCTGCAGCTGCACAATAGGAACTACTGAATTGCTGGCGATAAGTTTGATACGCCCATGCGCTAGAAATACTGAGGTTGCGGTACTTTGCCAACACCACAAAAAAGCCGCCCAAATCAGGTAGCGGCGACAGTTTATCTCCGCGACCAGTTGCCAAAGCCGTACCTCCAGCAATGCAAAAAGGCACATCCGAACCCAAAGTTCCCCCCAACTCTTGCAACTCCGACTGAGTAAGTCCCAATTGCCACAGCAAATCCATCCCGACTAAAACCGCAGCCGCATTGGCCGAACCGCCGGCAAGCCCCGCCGCCACTGGAATCTGCTTGTGAATGGCAATTTCGACTCCGCCGTATTTCGCCAAAGCATCGGGGAATTGCTTCGCCAACAAATCCGCCGCCCGGTAGGCCAGGTTATTCTTATCGGGAGGGACTTGGGGGTGATCGCAGCGCACGCGAATCGTGTCCGTACCGATCGCGCGCAAGTCAATTCGATCGGCTAAATCTATGCTTTGAAGTACCATCGCCAGTTCGTGATATCCGTCGGGGCGATCGCCTATGATTTCCAGATACAGATTGATTTTTGCTGAAGCTAGCAGAGAATATGAACGCATAGGTGATTAAGCCGCAGGTGAAAGAAACCCCTGGTTGAAATTAATTGACACCAGTCCCCGTCCATTTTCTCACAACTCAAAGGAAAAATTATGCAGGAAATGTGGAAAACTTTTTTTAGTTCCGGGTCATTTATTCCTCACGGTCACTGCTATCTCTGGCAGACCCCGTTAGTCTGGCTTCACGTTGCCTCAGATTCGATCATTGCACTAGCGTATTTCTCTATCCCGATTACACTGATTTATTTTATTTCCAAACGCGAAGATTTGCCCTTTGACTGGATCTTTGCCATGTTTGGAGGCTTTATCGTCGCCTGCGGGATCACTCACATATTTGAAGTCTGGACGCTTTGGCATCCTACCTATTGGCTTTCAGGAACAATGAAAGCAATTACTGCCGTTATTTCCTTTGCTACAGCCATACTTTTGGTAGACTTAATCCCTCAAGCCCTAGCACTTGCCAGTCCTGCACAGTTAGAATTCGCCAACCGACTCCTAGAAGCGGAAATTGTCGATCGCCAATTAGCAGAAGTGGCACTACAAAAAGCTAAAGAAGAATTAGAAATTAGAGTTGAGGAACGCACCGCAGAGTTAAAGTCTCAAACTCAACATTTAGAATTCGCCAACCGACTCCTAGCATCGGAAATTGTCGATCGCCAATTAGCCGAAGCTGCACTACAAAAAGCTAAAGAAGAATTAGAAAATCGAGTTGAAGAACGCACCGCAGAGTTAAAATCTCAAACTCAACAGCTCGAACAAGCCTTGTCTGAATTGAAGCAGGCTCAATCCCAGCTAATTCATAGCGAAAAAATGTCATCTTTGGGGCAATTGGTCGCTGGGGTTGCTCATGAAATCAACAATCCCATTAACTTTATTTACGGCAATGTTACTTACGTTCGCGAGTATACCGAGACTTTGTTAGACCTGCTCAATATTTATCAAGAGCAGTATCCAAATCCCTTACCCCAAGTTAAAGAAAAACTCAAGTCTGTAGATTTAGATTTTCTCATATCTGACCTGCCAGAAATATTACTTTCTCTGAAAAACGGCGCCGAGCGCATTCTCGGTATTGTCAAGTCGCTGCGAATTTTTGCTCGCCATGACGAAGCAGAAAGGAAATTAGCCAATATTCATGAAGGAATTGACAGTACACTGATGATTTTGCAAAGTCGATTGAATGCTCAGCCAGGTTTGTCGAGCATTCAAGTTATCAAAGAATATGGCACTTTACCGAAAATAGAGTGCTATCCCGGACAGCTAAATCAAGCGTTTATGAATATCCTGGCTAATGCTATTGATGCTTTAGAAGAAGACAGTCATAGCGAGTCGATTGCCGCCAATGAAGCTAATCCCCGCCTCATCAAAATTTCTACAAAACTTTTAGACAGTGAAATGGTAGAAATCAGAATTAGCAACAACGGCCCCGAAATAACTGAATCGGTGATAAAGCACTTATTTAATCCCTTTTTTACCACTAAACCAGTAGGGAAAGGCATGGGATTGGGTTTATCCATCGGCTATCAAATTATCACCGTAAGACATCTAGGCGAATTGCAGTGTATTTCTGCACCAGGGAAAGGAACGGAATTTATTATTAAAATTCCTATGACCCTAGAATACACCTTAAAAAATGCACAAAAGACCTAAATTTAACTGCCCAAAATTCCCGATGCCGTGGCACTAAATAGGGCTTGCTGAATAATTGATCGCAAACTAAGAACAGGAGCTCACGATATCTGAAAGCTGGGTTAAATATAAGTTTTTTCTGTATCGATTCCACCAAATATAATGGTAGATTATCTTCCACCCAAAAACAGGTGTTCTTTTTCCAAATAAATATAAAAACACACAAAAAACCCGGCGCCACCAGGTAGTAAGGTTGATGACCAAAAAAGTAATTGCAATAACTGTAGCAGATGTATTATCAAGTTTTGCCATCACTCGATTGAGACCGAATCTTCGTTTTCCTTGCCCAAATTTGCCCTCGATTGCATTTCTAATTCTTTCATCTTCTAAAGCTTGCTTCTTTTTTGCTTTACTCACATTTGCTGGAGGTCTTCCTAAAGGAGGTCCACTGATTCTAATTCCTTTTTCTTTACACCATGCTCGGTTTTCCCGATTTCGGTAAATGCGATCTGCATGAACTGACTCTGGATAGTATCCCGTGAATCTATAATAAGCTTCTACTTGGGCTTTTAAGTCCCCTGATTCGTTAAAACTATCCCAGCTCATCCGGTCTAAAAATACATATCCTTCAAAACAACTGGCCGATAGTTTAGCTCCAAACTCTACCCTTTTTCCTGCTTTTCCTCTGACAATAGGACGAATGTGGGGTTGGCTTAAACTTACTATTCTATCCTCAATGCTCTGTTTATTGTTATCAAATAACCACTGTTGTTGGCGAGTGACTTCTGTGAGGACTAGCAAGGTTTTATATTGCTGTTTGTTCAAATTTTCTAGGGTCGCACCTGAATCGATTAGCTGTTCAATATGAGCTAAGTTTCTTTTGATATATTGAAGTTGTTTTTTAATTGCCTGTCTTCTTTTGTTGCGTGTGGGTCGTCTTTGTTTCGCTACTGCTAAGTAGTCTTTTTTGGCTATATTACGGTAGGTTCTTGGTTTTTTAGGGGTTTTTTCTTTGATTTGTTTATACAGAATGTCTATAATTTTTTCTGTATGAACTCTGGCTCTGTTTAATAGTCCTAAGTCGGTCGGATAACTAATGTCGGCTGGGGCGCAGGTTGCATCTACGATCAACTTACCGCGATTGGGTGACTCATTTTTGGCGTCCGAATCCTTTTTTTTTTCTGGTTTGACAGGCGTGATGTCTCGCATTTTTTCAACCATGCGTTCGTTCACTTTATTAATTAGGTTGGGACTGATTCGTTGCCGAAAATGTACGGCGGGGTGATGGGTCAAATGGTAGTTCATTGCTGTAGCTTGATTGACCGATGAAGTATTGCAGATAGGGGTTTTCGCGGATCTGTTCTACTGTTTCGCGATCGCTAAGTCCTAATTTTTCTTTAATAATTAATGCCCCCAATGCCATCCGAAAGGATTTAGCTGGTGCCCCCTTTTCTGTGGGGAAGTTGGCCGCATATTCTGATTCAAATTCATCCCACGGGATTATTTGGGCTATTCTTACCCAACGGTTATCTGCTGACAACCTTCCTCCGAAAGGCAGTTCAAACTCGGATGGGGGACTTGGGGCAAGCTCAGTTTTTTTGTACACGATCGCAGGTGGTGATGCAAGGCTTTTGACCTATTCTACCTATTTATCTTGCACTTTACTCTCGATCGCACGCTCTCTTAACCCAGACCACGTAAAGTGCGATAGATTATTCAGCAAGCCCTAAATATCGGATAACTCTTCCCACCTCAACATTACTTAATGTAAGTTTATGGCTGTATCAAACTTCGTATTGCACCGACCTACTTTGAGATAAAAAACTATATCCAGTCCTGTGGATGATCGGTAAAAAAGCTGTTTATATTCAGGCCTTAGAGTCTTTATTCAATAGCTAGAGGACTGAATACCTAACTAAAAATTATTAAGATTTGTCTGACTGGAGATAATATTATTACTCAAACTTACCCATTGAGCCACGCTTAAATCTTCTGCGCGAGATTGAGGATTTACCTGTAACTCTTCTAACAGTTGAACCAGTTTATCTAAGTCCACAGCCCCTTTCAAATTATTTCGCAGCATCTTGCGCTTGCTACCAAATCCCAACTTAACTAAATTCTCCAAATAGCGCGGATTAACCGCCGCAGTTTCTATCTGTCTGGGAAGCAGCCGCACCACAGCAGAATCGACTTTTGGCGGCGGAAAAAAGTCTTTAGACGGCACATCGCAAATTAACTCGCATTCTGCTAAATATTGCACCCGCACCGACAGCGCGCCAAAAGCTGTCGAGCCCGGTTTAGCGTAAAGCCTTTGGGCCACTTCTTTCTGCACTAACAGCACGATCGAATCGAAGGGTTTAGCAGCAGGAACAGATATCGTTCCCAGCAGTTTTTGCAGAATCGGGCCGGTGATATTATAAGGAATATTGGCAACAACTTTATTGGGATTTTGGAATTTGGGAAAAGCCGTTAGTTCCGCCTCTAAGTCCATTTCCAGGATGTCGCCTTGCAGCAGTAAAAAATTGTCGGTTTTGCCGAGTTGTTTGGCTAGCTTGAGACACAAATCTCGATCAATCTCCACAGCAACAACAGACTCAGCCGCAGGCAGCAAGCGTCGAGTCAAAATCCCCGTGCCCGGCCCAATTTCCAGGACGCGATCGCGATCCAAAGAAGCCGCTTTCACAATCTTATCTAAGGCTTTCTCGCTTTTGAGCCAATGTTGAGCAAACTGTTTTCGGGGTCTGGTCGATCGCATTTTTTGAATTTTTGGAGAAATCTTAGCCTGTCATTCTATCACAGCTCAATATCTTTTCCCAACCTACGCTGATGTTTATTTTTGTTAACAGGGGTTGAATTAACCAAAAAAATTGGGCACTATAATAAGGACAAAGGATAAAAAATAAATTTATTTCTTCCCAATTACCAACAGCACAACACCTAAGTCACGGAGACACGGATAGCTGTTTTTCCAAATAACCAATAAGAAATAACCAATAACAAATAACCAAGAACCAATTACCACTTCCCCAAAAATGAAATTCCAACGAGTATTTGGTACATTACCCAAAACCACAGCCAGCGCCCCCGGCCGAGTAAACCTGCTGGGCGAACACACAGACTACAACGATGGATTTGTACTTCCAACTGCGATTCCCCAGCGCACAACAGTACAAATCGGCTTCAGCAGTGACGATCGACACCATTTTTATTCAGCAGAATATGACGAACTCATAAATTATTCAGACGAAGATACCATACCGCAAAAATTCGTCAGTTATATCTGTGGCTGCCTGAGACTTGTAGAAAAAGAAGGATACAAAATACCGCCAATAAATCTCTACATTACCTCGACTGTGCCCATCGGAGCCGGTTTGTCCAGCAGCGCCGCTTTAGAAATAGCCACCCTCAGAGGACTGCGCGCGCTGCTGAACCTCCCCCTAGACGATGTGCGCCTAGCTCAAATCGGACAGCAAGTCGAAATCCGGTATGCCGGCTTGAACTGCGGCATCATGGATCAAATGGCGTCGAGTTTAGCAGACACCAACACCATGCTATTGATCGACACCCGGAGCCTCGAATGCCGGCCGATACCTTTTCCCACAAACACAGAAATTTTAATAATTGACAGTGGCGAAAGCCACGAGCTGGCCGCAGGAAGCGGCTACAATCAGCGACGCGCCGAGTGCGAGGAATCCGCGCGGATATTGGGAGTTAAAGCTCTCAGGGATATCGCCGACCCCCAAGCTGTCGAAGTATTACCGGAACCCCTCAGAAGGCGAGCGCGGCACGTCGTTACCGAAAACAACCGCGTGCTAGAAGCGGTAAAATCTTTGCCAGCAAAACGTTTTGGCGAGTTAATGAATGCTTCCCATGCCAGTCAGCGCGACGACTACGAAGTTTCGGTGCCGGCAGTAGACACGCTGGCGGCAATCTTGCAGTCAATCCCCGGAGTCTTCGGCGCAAGGCTGACGGGCGGAGGTTTTGGCGGTGCTTGCGTAGCCTTGGTGGAGAGTGGGAAAGCGGGTGCGATCGCATCCGAGGCGATCGATCGCTACCAGCGCGCAGGTTATAGCGGCCGCGTTTTGGTTCCTGAAGTTAAAGTTACTTCTTAACTCCAGAACTATCTCCCGACAGGGAAGGCCACCGCACAGTCACGATCACCGAATCCTCCTCGGCAGACCAATAATGAGGCACTCCCGGCAGCCAGAGAGCATAATCTCCTTCGCGAGACAGCAAGATTTCTTGCTCTGGAAATTGCAGGCGAAACCGCCCTTTTACCAGGATAGAAAGCGTCGTGGCTTCCGCATTTACCGCCCACTGAGTCCTACAATCTCCGGCGGGGTGAGTGCCCCATTTTACCTCTAAAACAGAAGTCGATCGCGGGTCATCTTCAGGCGTCATAAAGTGACCCGCAAACCAACCGCCCCGACTTGCACCTTCAGCGCCCGCATTTCCGAAAACCACTTGAGATGACATCAGCTAATCAGGTAAACAACAAAGATGGTTAAATCTGACATCTTGCACCGTTTTCCATAAGCTTTTTATGGGCGGGCAGGATGCCCACCCCACAAGAAATTGACTCTTTGTGGAACAGGCATCTTGCCTGTTCTGAGAATGGTGCAAGATGTTAGTTATATCTGACATCTTGCACCATTTTCAATAAGCTGTTGAGGGGCGGGCAGGATGCCCACCCCACAATAAATTAATTCTTTGTGGAACAGGCATCTTGCCTGTTCTGAGAATAATGCAAGATGTTAGCTAGATCCGGAGACACCATGTAACTTATTACTTGCGGCCCGAAGGTTGACCTTCCGTAGTCGCTATTTCCCCAGCTTCCATCAACTGCTTAAAGCGACGTAAATCATTGGCAATTTGCTGTTCGGGAGCTTCGCCAAATAGTTTAGCAGCACCAGCACCAATTGCACCGCCCGGAGGGTTGTATTCGATGACAACTTTTACCTCCGTACCGCGTCCCGCTGATGCCGGGTGAAAACGCACAAAGCCAGAATTGTCAACATCAGCTCCTTCAACAGACGCCCAAGCAATTAAGCGATTTTCTTCTTCGCGGACAATCTCTGCATCCCATTCCACACTGTTGCCCATCGGCGCGCTGGCAATCCAGTGAGAACGTTTTTCATCGATGACCGTAACGTGTTTGAGATGCTTCATAAACCGAGGCAAATTTTCAAAATTGCGCCATACACGGTACAATTCATCAGCCGGTTTGTCGATCGTCACCGTCTTTTCAACTTTAATGCTTTGATTCGGATCTGCAGCCGACTGCAAGCCCTCCACAACCCCCAGGCCACGGGCCGCTAAACCGCCGCCCGCAACGGCCAGCAAAGCACCTCTCAAAGAACGCTGCGACAAGCCAAAAAGCACCAGCGCCCCGCCACCAATTAAAGATGCCCAGCGTTCGGTATCGCCGCTGCTACTTTGGTTTTGTTTGTCGG
The DNA here is from genome assembly GCF_036705385.1 of Microcoleus sp. B3-A4. NCBI lineage: Bacteria > Bacillati > Cyanobacteriota > Cyanophyceae > Oscillatoriales > Microcoleaceae > Microcoleus > Microcoleus sp. B3-A4. Next base: position 207,278 of record NZ_JAUBUI010000001.1, read on the forward strand.
AATTTGTCATTGAAGTAGATTCCATTGGTTTAAACCTGGTAAATTAATAGCGGAAAATAGCAGCTAAAGGCGCCTCGGCCGGGACTTGTTCCGGCGGCATCGCGTAAACAGTTCCGCCGTTTAGAATAGTTTGAATTGCTGCCGCATTCAACAAATCTTCGTCGCCCAATTCTGCATCTGGGTGGATTTGCACCGAGTTCGTCTCGGGATTAAAACTACCCCACTGCTGAACGCCAAGAGCAACAAAAAGTCGATCGACACGTCCAAAATAAGCAGCCGAAACAGATTCTTTCAAATCAGCAGAAATTTTATCGCTTCCTGTCAGATCGTGGTATTGTGCGATCGCCTCTGACTGAGCCTGCAAAAACAAGGGTTCCACTAGCGGCAAAGCTTCAGCCCGCAACTCTTCCGGCTTCAGAAGTTTCTGATTGCCTGTAATTCCTTCTTCAACTAAATGCGGGTAGGTATTGGCTTCTCGGTAAAGCGGGAGCAAATACTCAACTCCAGCTAACACTAAAGGAGCTTTTTTATTGTGCAAATATTTGTGCAGCGCCCCATCAATTATGTGGAAATACTGCAAAATTTCCTGCTGGGGCTCATCTCGGTCCGGACTTCCTTGACCGTGAAAACTTCCCGGCTGCTGAAAAGAATTATTAGTGCCTCCTTTTGAAGTAGCAATCCGAAACTGACCATCTTTAGCAGTCGGGTCATATTGCAGAGCCTCCTCAAGGCTTTTCGGCAAGTTTTCAACTTCAACCTCCCGAGCACTGTAAGCCGTACACTCAATCAGCCTCACTTCCTTTTTACTGAGGGCTAAAACATAAAATAAATTATTTCCCGTCAGCATAGGCATCAGCGGTTTGACGTGAAAGTTGTCGCTCACAACCACTAATTCCTCAAAATCCACCGGACAGGTATAGTAGCGGAAAAATCCCGAACCGACAAAAATCGCCAGCAGGTTGCTTTGATTTTCCCAAAAGTTTTCCTGGTCAATTTCTGCTCGGACTGGCTCTAGCAATTGAGCAGCTTCTTTTTTGTCAAATCCGTACTCTACAATTTTGTCTTCAGCCTCTCTGATTAAATTTTTGAACAGAATCGGATTTTGTTGAATTTCTGTTCCTTGAGCGACTGGCATATAAATAGAGACGCACAATCCAGGAGATTGTTGTACCAGCGCTTTGAGTTCCTCTACAGATATTAAGTTCACCGCTGAAACTCCTTTGCTAAGGGGTTATGTAATGAAAACAACCGATTCTTTAAAATGTATCTCTCCTGACGTGGCCCCTGCGTCTGCCTAAAGTAAGGATCGGCTGCTGTAGAGCATTTCATCCCCGAACTAAAACGGGGTTTGCAGCGGCTGTTCCAATCGAACTGCTTATCACCTAAGATAGACGGCGCTAACTCGGCCGCTACTTTACCATAATTTAGTTTAGTCGGGTTCCACTACTCGTTATATCTGATGAAAACAAAAATGTTTCTGGGGTTGCTGTGGGCAACATTTATTGCCTACACCTTGCTGCTAGCTCCTCTCGATCGGCCCGGAACGTTAACAGTTATGGAAAAAATGCTCAAGTTGCAGCTAGAAGGAATTAACCCCTACCTTGTCACCATATTCGCTCTTATGGGAGTCTGGCCGATGGTCTACGCTTGCCTCCTATTTATTGATGAGAAAACCCAAAATATATCCGCTTGGCCTGCTTTCCTCGCTTCTAACGGCGCCGGCATCATCGGCTTAATTCCCTACTTACTCCTCCGCCAGCCCCAGCCACAATTTTCCGGCCGCAAAGATATGTTGATCAAAATATCAGACTCCCGCTGGACAGGGATTGTACTTTTACTAACTACTATCTGGCTGTTAGCTTGGGCTTGGTTAAATGGAGATTGGGGAGATTATGTCAGGCAGTGGCAATCAATTCCTTTTGTGCATTTAATAACTTGGGATTGTTGCTTGATGGCTGTAATATTTCCCTCACTTCTGGGAGACGACATGGCACGCCGCGGACTCTCGGACGATCGCATTTTTTGGGCAGTGTCTCTAGTTCCGCTGTTAGGGCCGCTAGTTTATCTTTGTCTGCGCCCCCCTCTGCCAGAATCTGCAACCGAAATCCCTACTTTCCCACTAACAGCCCGAAATTGAAACATTGAAAAATTTGGTAGTGTTCAAGATTTAATGATATAGGAGTAAAGTTTATTTCCTTCTCGTCTGCTCATGCCTGCCTCTCCAACGAAAGCGTTAAGGGCCTTGGTGTAGTCTGTGCGTAGCGTGGAGAAAGATTTTAATTGTCCTGAAAATCTCGCTCGACACTTATGAGGTCACTCTATGGAGCCAAATGATACATCGGCCCGCTACGACCGAATTGCCCAATGGTGGCAAACTGAGCATCAAGATTCAACCTACGGGATTGCCCAATTAGAACGGGCGATCAAATTTACTTCTAAGCAGCACGCAGCACTTGATGTCGGGTGTGGAAGCAGCGGACTTTTTATTAACAGTTTATCCCAGCATGGATTTGAGCCTGAAGGACTTGATATTTCTAGCGAAATGATCGATTTAGCCCAGCGGCTACATCCAGAAATCACGTTTTACCGGGAAGACATTTGTGATTGGCTGCCGCCGAAACTTTACAGCCTGATTGCAGCGTGGGATAGCACATTTCATCTGCCAATCAACAAGCAATCGCCTGTGATACAAAAGCTATGCGATGCGCTTGAACCCAATGGAGTGCTCCTGGTCACTTGTGGCGGCGGACATACAAGCAGCGAGGTTTCGGGAGCATTTCAAGGTCAAGACTTTGATTACAGCACTTTGGGTGTAGATACTTTCCTGCAAATTCTGGTTGAGCATCATTGCACCTGCCGCCATCTCGAATATGACCAGTATCCTGAAAATCATGTTTGTATGATTGCCCAAAAGACCTAATTTATCATTCGTACGATTAAGCTGTGGGATGTCGCAACTGGGCGCTGTATTAAGATGTTGATGGGCGATCCGGTGTATGAAGGCATGAATATTCAAGGCGCAACGGGATTGAGGAATGCTCAGAAATCGGCTCTGAGAGCATTAGGGGCTTTGATTTGACACTCTTGATCGAGATTCCCAATCATCTCCAAGGTCAGGCAGCGTTTACGAGAGAACGATCAAGCTCACCGGACGCAGATAAGCTTAAAAGTTCACAGATAACTTTATACGTTCCGGTGCAGCGACTTCTTAGCTGGTGGAGCTACCGCGTGAGTTTAGATCTACTAAAACTCTACTCTGATCATCAAAGTGAACTCATACATCTCCCTTGTGATATTTTCAACCTGTGCTTGCAGATTAGCGTACACGGGAATTTTTATGTCAGCCACCACTTGAAGGTTTCTTTTAGACTCTTCACTAAGGCTCAAAGTAAGTTCTCGGCTCTGGATTGGATTTTTGCCTCTACGTTGGTCTATTAAGGACTTCATAGACATATCATTTAGTAGGTGATACTGGCGTAGATGAGCTTCGGCTTCTTCTAAATTTGGTTCGCCACCGCCAAATTTACTTTGCAACTTAATCTTATTACGTATTTCCTCAAAGGTTTTGTTCACGGCATCAATGCTTCCCTCAGCATATGGACTGTCTATGGAACCCTTAAATATTTGCTTACCCGCTGAAGTCTGGACTTCGATTTGTTCTACCGTGACCTCTCGCGCACCAAGTAATCCACACAAAGTAGTGAAATGAAGATATTTAGTTAGTGCAAAAGTTGAAGAGGCTTGATTAAAAATGACGTAATCAGATGTGTCATAAGGATTTTGAATTAGTAAAGTTCCTGGCTCTCGAATCCCACTACTATCTAATTTCTTTTCTATATCGTCAGTAGTCACATCTGAAGCAACCAAAAGATAGACTTGCTCACTCAGAAGAAGGTTGCTTCCTCCCGGTGTGTATTCCAGTCGGGCTAATTCATGGGGTGAGATGACTAGAATAGCTTTGCGCTTTTTAGGTGGAACTTCATCAAGTGCCATATTTGTTTCTCGATTTCTGTAATATAGTTTTTGAAAAGGAATTTAGCCTCTAATCTTATTAAAAAATTGTCCCAATAGTTGTCTCCATATATTAAAAGTTAGTACAAAATCTTGAGCCCGTTTATTAACCGACGAAACTTTTTGATTAGACTGAAAAGGTTGAATCGCGAATCTTCTGTTTTTATTCTTTAAGATTTCAGATAACCCATTTTGAATAGCTTCTAATGCGCTGTCATCTAAAGTTCTATTCAATTTGTCTGAGACAACACTCGCGATGCGATTATACACATCCTTAACCCCATATTCTGAAAAATCATCCGGTAACTCTCCATAAATAACGATAGGAGCACGGCGCTTAATTGTATCTTTTTCAGTGGGAATAGCTTCTATTACGAACTTTGGATAGCTATAACGAATAGTAACGGGTGCATCAGCAGGCAAAACCTCAATATTACTTTTAGGAATTTCATAAATTTCTGAGACAAGCTTTTGCCGTGACTCATCATCAGATAACTCTTCTTCATTCTTGAAAATTAAATCAGGAGCTTGATTGTCAAGGCTCTGCGCCCAGAAGTATAAATCTGTCATTTCTCAACCTGCCGAAAAATAAGTCCAATTAGAGTGTCTGAATCTTTTTCAGTTGCTAAACTCCCCAGTGCAACTTTTACTGTAGCCGCTCCTCCAGCAAGCTGAGTCATTTTTTTCACAACTGGAAGTGCCCTGAAGCGATCCACATAATTACCTATCTGATCGGGGGTAAGATTTTTGAAGTCAGGATCAGAGTTCCAATGATTTCCAACAATAAAAAATTGTTTTTTTGAGTTACATTCGTTGATCCAACCCTGAACCTGCCTCATATCATCTTCGGCACGTTCCTCTGCCCTTGAATCATGCTTTAGTAGCAGATCCGTTCTAACAACATACAAAACCAAGTCAGCTTCGTCAAAGAGCTTTTTCCATACGCCATATGCAGCCTTATCACCTGAAACGTCATCGGTTTTTTTAAGTAGAATATCTAAATCACCAAGTTTGATGCGTGTTCTCTCTATTTCTTGCTTATCGAGAGTTTGCTTATACCTCTCAATCAAAATACCTTTTTCCATATATGTTAGGAGAGTAGTTTTACCAACTGCCCTTGCACCCAGAACGGCAATCTTTTTACCTTTGAGTGCATATGTGATGTTTTCCAAGTTGGCGACAACAGCTCCACCAGCGACCCCGCCTACTGCAAGAGCTATAACTATCGGGATAAAAGGCAAAGGCATAGACGTTAGCCTCAAATAAATTTTTTCTCAGTATACCCTCAGCAATCGAACCCTCAAAGTAACCTTAAAATCCCAACAATCTTAACCTCTTGGGCATTGTTCCTAGGGCGATCACCCTTCGCTACTGCCTTAACAGACAATCTCTTGGGAGCTTTCGGGCTAACAGGCTACTGTGAAGGACGATCGCAAGGACTTTAAATAGAGCCCGCTAACTTGTAGTATCGCAGTTGCCGTACAATGTCGTTTAGTCGTTTATAAGATGATAATACCGCAAACTACGGATAAAGGTCAACCCCTTCTTACTCCCTAATATTGACAATATCGAACGAGCAAGAAGGACGAGACGTTTACCTGTTGTTTTAACCGATCAAGAAGTTAAAATAATGTTAAGTAATATTGAAGGGGTCGAGGACTTAGTAACCAGCTTACTCTATGGTAGGGGAATGCGATTAACAAAAGGATTGCGACTACGAGTCAAAGATATTGACTTCTTAGTCATTTCCTCTCATGCCCAACCTTGGCTATCCCATTCGTTAATCTCCCTTCTGTTTCAAGAATTGCTGGCGAAAATTGCCGAGCAATTTGGTGTCTCTAGGATAGTTGTTCTGAATAAAACTTTTCTCTCACTTAATTCTCTAAATTCTATGTTGGAAGAACCGTTGGCGACCAATACCAGTGAAGACAACTATCTAGTCACCGCTGTGATCTCTCATGTAGTGAAACCGGGGCGCGACGAAGGTTACGAAGCATGGTTTCATGGCATCGCCGCAGATGCACGAAAATTCAAGGGACATCTGGGTGTCAGCACTATTCGACCCCAGCATCACGCTCATCCTGAGTATGTGGTCATTCTCAAGTTCGATTGCTACGACAATCTCAAGGCCTGGCTAGAATCTGATGTTCGGCGAGAGTGGATTGAGCGATTGCAGCCCTTGATTGAAAGGCCAGAAGATATTCAAACCCTGACCGGATTGGAAACCTGGTTTACGCTGCCCAATAAATCGATGAAGGCTCCACCCCCTCGCTACAAAATGGCGTTAGTTACATGGTTGGGAGTGTTTTGTACGATTTCTATTCTCAATCGTTTGCTGGTACCGCTACTATCAGGGCTTCCTGCCTTGCTCACATCTCTGATGATCACAGGCCTCACTGTTATATTGCTCACCTATTTGATCATGCCGCGCTTAACACAAATCTTTCGCAAATGGCTATATCCCATTCCCTAAAATCATATGAATTTGTGGCGCTGCGGCGACGGGGACAATCGGTTAGGCTGGATGATTTTGAGCGAAGTTGGATTACCAACACTAAGTTGCAGCCGTAGATTGATGACGATGGACTACGAGGGGTGCTGTCAAACTTTCAAAGCTTGCAAGCTGCAATTGAAGCGAAGAAATACGCGATCGACTTCAGTACACTAGCCAACCAAATATCGAGCGATCCGCTGGGCATAAATACGATTATTTAATCAGACAAGACCTACAATTAGCAGCCGACTTGCTGAAACAAACCTATTCTCAGACTCGCGGTCGATATGGTTATGTTCAAGTCGATCTCCCTCCTCACTCGCTATTGCAGGCCCAAAGTGCGATCGCTGAAGCTCCAATCCTTTGGCATTCGGTCGGCTGGTGTAATTTAATGCTCAGAATCCCAGCCGCTCAAATCCTGCTGCCGGTGATTGCAGAACTAATTTGCGATCGTATTAACGTCAATGCAGCGTTCGTGTTTTCTCAGACAACCTACGAGCAAGTAGGGGATGCTTATCTCCGAGGACTAGAAAGCCTCATTCAGCAAGAAGAATCTGTGAGTGAGATTGCTTGTTTTACCAGCTTCTCCATTGGTCGTTTAGATGCAGTTATTCATCCACTTCTAGAGAAAATAAGAAGAATCTGTGAGTGAGATTGCTTGTTTTACCAGCTTCTCCATTGGTCGTTTAGATGCAGTTATTCATCCACTT